>CAMKAB010000062.1 GCA_946410375.1 uncultured Spirochaetaceae bacterium | reverse complement strand
TTGTTGAATGGCGAGCGATATCTTCGTAACCATGTATTTTTTTTTTGAGGTGAAAATGACTAGTTTGTTAAGTGTGGAAAATCTTTGTAAAAAATACTCTTATTTTTCTTTGGATAATATCAGTTTTTCTGTTGAGCCTGGGAGAATAACCGGTTTTATCGGTAAAAATGGCGCAGGGAAGACTACTGTGCTTAAATCAATTATGAATCTTACACCCATTGATGGCGGAAGCATAAGGTTATTCGGACTTGATTACAAAAAAAACGAGCTTGAAATTAAGCAGCGGGTCGGTTTCTCTTTGAGCGAACTTACCTACTATCCCGAAACGAATTTGAAGACCTTAGTCTCGGTAACAAAGCGTTTTTACCGGTGTTTTGACGATGAAAAATTCTCTTATTATGCTCATAAGTTTAATTTGAATCTGAATAAGAAAATACGTGAGCTTTCAACCGGAATGAAGGTTAAGTATTCTGTGGCTCTCTCTTTATCTCATAATGCGGAACTGCTTATCCTTGACGAGCCGACTTCAGGGCTTGATCCGGTTTCCCGCAATGACATTGTTGAGATTTTTGAAGACTTTGTGTCTGATGGAAAGCATTCTGTTCTTTTTTCTGAGCATATAACTTCGGATTTGGACAGATGTGCGGATGATATTGTGTATATCAGCAATGGTAAAACAGAGTATGCAGGCACATATGATGATTTTGTAAACGGATACATGTTTGTAAAAGCGGATTCTGAACTGATAACAACGGAAATGATGTCTGAATTGATTTCTTACAGAAAAACCGGAAACGAAATTCGCGGATTGGTATCCATGTCCGATTCATCATTATTTCCGAAAGAAGTTTTGAAGAGACCTGATATTGAGCAGATTATGGTTTACAAGGAGAGAAGTTATGAGAAATTTGCTGTATAAAGAATTTAAATTGCAATTTAATCCTATTTATTGTCTCGTTCTTATTTTCCCCTTCGGGATGATTGGTGCTCGGGATTATCCTTTTTATATCTGTTTTATATCCTTTGGAGCTGTTTTTGTGGCTATGTTTTACGGTTTGAAAAATGGAGTTTATACGAATGATTTTCTCTATACCGCACTTCTTCCGGTGTCAAAGAGAGACATGGTTTTGTCCAAAATGGTTCTGATCGCTATTCTGCACTTCGTTTTCATTATTATGATGATACCTGTTTTCTTTTTTGGAAGAGCTCTTGGCGGACTGCAAAGCATTGTGTTATTCAAACAGATGGTTACTGTCATGTTTTTGGCTATTATTTCTTTTTCCATATTTGATTTTGTCTTCTACTGTTTATACTATAAAAGTGCTAAGGAAGCGGTTGCTCCTGCTGTTTTGGGCATGATCGCTCAATTTGTTGCATTGAAATTGTTGTTTGAGATACTTCCGAAACATTTTGAAAGTTTTAGAAAATTTTGCTTTTCCTGCGGAGTGTTTCAGACGTTGGTGCTGGGTGGTGTCTCTATTATGATTTATTATCTTTTACATCGTCAGGCTTTGATAATATCTGAAAAGGAGTTGGAAAAATTGAATTTTTAAGAGATTGCTTTCTGTGGGTTTGCATTTGCAAAGCTTTGCCGGTTTTGAGAGATTGATAGAGTCTCAGTTGCCCTAGTAAAAACTGAAGAGTCGGCTGTGCTAAAGATTGATGTAATTAAAATTATTTGTAAGAAAAGGAGTCATGTATGGAATGGAAGTTTGAAACAAAAACGGATATTGAGAAAATTGAGAAATTTGCAAAAGCGCTTGATTATGCATTAAGGGACGATGCCGAATCTTTTTTGCTGGAGCATAACAACGGCAGACCTGTGAAGTGCGCATTTGACACCCAAAAGACAAAGGAAAGGACAATAAAGAAAGTTCTGTCCTATAATTCGGAGGATATTGAAAATGTCTATGATTTTGAATCCGTGTTTAAGGACTCCGGACTTGGATTGTATCCTTTTGCAACAGATTCTTTCGGTAATTTTATTTGTTTCCGCAAATCTGACAATGCTCTTGTTTTTTGGTCCTTAGAGGATGATGGCGTTGAGCATATTGCGGATTCTGTCCGGGAATTTGTTGATAAGCTGTACTGAGCGGAATGGAAATCCCGGCGCTTTGTCCGAGGTGTTTTGTCTCCGGGCAGGTTTTTAAAAGCATTACCTCCTTGCGGGCTGTTGTTTTGGCTTATTCTTGTTTAAAGAAAACCGAAGCATTCAGCCTGTTTTTTTATTCTATTCTCTACTTCCTCTTTTAATTTTTTCGGTTCAATTATTTGAATATATTTCCCGAAAGAGAGCATTCTTATTGCGATTTCCATGGAATCGCTTTCATCATAGGTGATTTCCAGTTTGTAGTGAGTTTCGTCTGTTTTTTCAGTCTTCCTTTCCAAATGTGAAAAACATAAACAAATTCTTTGCATTGCGTTTTTGCCCTCTTCGTCTGTTACAATGATTGTCGCTTTTATTTTTTTTCTTTCCAACTCCCTGTTGACGACATCTGTCTTTTGAAGTATTTCAATGTTTTTTATTGCGGATATTCTGATAAACCGGTAGAAGTCATCGTTTTTATTGATTGCTATGAGTCTGAATCTGTTATCTTTTTGAGAATATTCCAGTTTCTTCGGTATGTATTCTTCGGTTTTTTCGCAGAGTACCCCTTTTTCGCTGTATTGAAGCGTTATTTTTAAGGGTTTATTTGTCTGGAGGCTTTCTAATATTGTCCTGAAATTTGATATGTATTCGGATGACTGAAAATCATCGCCTGTAATATCCTGATCAAAATATACTATATCATCAGGCCGGAACAACGGCTTAATATCGTCCGAATCGTTAAACAAAGGAAAGTCGGAGCAGAAAAGACTCATCATCGGATGAAGGGAAATCGTTTTCAACCATCGTAATTCCTGTTCTGTCACAGGACGATGGTATTTTTCCGAAAGAATTGTTCTGTATTGAGAGATTAAGCGTCCGTCTTCTTTTACTTTTTCTTTTGTGATTATTTGAAGTTTGCCGTCCTCGTCCCCTTCTATCATCCGGTCCAGTTTGTCTCTTGTTTCTCCGAACGCATTTTCGGAAATAACGGTTCCCAATTCAGAAGAAGTAAGGAAGTCTCTTTTTTGTTTTTTCCTTTTTTCTAAAATTGCGTTGATTATGGCTCCTATTGTTCTTGTGTATGCTCCGTATGTTTCGTTGAAAATCATTTTCTCTCCTGTCTTTGCGTGTTCCCGGTTTCTTTGCAGAATAAGCTTTGCTGTTATCCTGTTTTTGTTAATAAAAGGACTTATTATTTTATTCTGCTCTGTTTGATTCGTTTATGTCGTGTCTGATTCGGAACCCGTTAACTGCGTTGCCTGTTTTGTAAAACATTTTGATATAGTATTTTCACGTCATCGTAAATTTTTTCTTTAAAACTTGTGTCGTCACTATCGAATGATAGTATTCTGCCGTAAAAAGTTCTGATCCAGGGAATCATTTCATTCGGGTCAAAAACTGTTCTTTGGTAAGTGTATTTTGAAGCTCCTGTCTTTTTTATTGTTCCGTTCCGTCCTTCCCTTATCAGTCTGTCAAGCACGTACGGTTCTGTTTCTTCTATTTGAATGGTCATGGTTATCGTGCATGTTTTCGGATTTTGAAAATTACCATGGTATCCTAAACTTGTTCCCCATATGAACGGCCTTATTTTATTAAATTCTTTTAGGCGTTTATTAAAATTCTCAGAGGTTTTGCCGGTCTTCACCTGTACTATTTTATCCAGTCTGATAAACAGGAAACGGTTCTCTTTTTCAGAGAAAACCAATGAATATTGTCTGCCTAAGCGGGTTGAAGTGAAGATTTTCAGCGGAGTGCAGATTATCGGTTCAGGTTCTTCGGAATGCGTTATGATAACTTGTTTCTTTTCATTGATCGCCTGTAATAGAGTGTATGTTATTTCGCTATCTATTGCAAAAACAATGAAATGGTGTTTAAAGAGTAAAATATCAGGTTTTTGGCTGTTAATGAGGTCTTTTTTTATGAAATAACCTAATATTCCCAGTTCGGCTGTTTCTGAAAAAAAAGATATGAGAGTGCCGTACTTTGACCAATCTGTGTTGTATTGAGGGATATAATATATATCTTTATTCTTTTTTTGGATTTTTTGCATAATTCCGCATTTTACTAATTTGTTCAGCCTGTTTCGTATGGTGTTCGGATCTATGAAATCGTCCGGATCTGCGGAATCATAGTTTTCGGAGTAATAATTTGCTATTTCCGTAAGCGTATGCTGCTTACCATCGGAGAAATACTGAATGATAATAAAATAAAAGATAAGTGTTTGAGTGTTGAATTTTTTAGTCTCAAAGGTTTTGTAAAGAGGGTTTGTGTTCGTTCTTGAATCTATGGGCAGGTAGTGGACTTTCCCGTTTTCCGTGCTGTAGTGAGGAATATCCTCTCCTAAAAGATTGAAGATATTGAAAATGCGCCTTTTTTTGTTGTCTGTAGCTTTTGAACTTTCAGCATTATAGCGATTATAGAAATCCCGGCAGGTTTTATATCCGTCTATGTACAGGTCTCTTAAAACGGTGCGAATATCATTGTAATTGTTTGTTGTTTCCGAGTAGCCCATGATTATCTCCGATACTTAATTTTCTCATCAGTTGTATTTTTTTCAATATTTTTTTGTGTATATAAAAGAGAAATTTGTAAGTAAGGGATTTGCGAAATGAGTGAAAATCGGATTGGTTGTTTTGGAACTTTTTTTTGAGTGTTTATTTTTTAGTCTTGGAATAAATTTAAGCATGTCAGTCATACCGAAGTGAGAAGCCGTGATTAAAGATTTTTTAAATGCAGGCAGAGAAGATTGGAACTTATTTTTAAATGTTTATTTAGCACGGTTCAGATATTCTTTTCTACGATAATAGTTGAAAATTAAAAATATTCATGCGGAGGTAAAAGATGAAAAAGTATTTTTTGATTGTTTGTTTTGTTATGGCGACTTCTGTTCTTTTTGCTTACGATCCGTTTTCCTCAAAGAGATTCATAAACAGTTCAATGGAATTGGATTTCAGGAGAAACGATTCTGTCGGAGAACCTATGGTGTTTTGTAATCTGTCGGCAACCGTAAAGGGATTATACTATTATACCTACGATGGAAATACATTGAATTTGTTGAATAGAGAGAAATCAGTTGTTACGAAGATAAATTATTCCGCTTCCGGTAATGGTAAAGTTCTCACAGTTTCTTTGGATAATTCTTCTTTTGTGTTGTATTCTGATTATGGAAAAACGGAAAAAGATAATAGAATGGAAAATTTGAACGAAAAATCGAAACTTTTCGGAACTTATGCCGGGGGCGGAGCTGCTGTCGGAGTAGCTATCGGTTCGTTTTTTGGCGTGATGGGGACGATTTTGGGTGGAGCGATCGGCTGTGGTGCAGGTATTGTTGCGGGTATCGGAAGAATGCTTTTATAGTAGCGAAGGAGGCGCAGCTGTTATATATGATAAAGTAACGTCGTATAGGGAGATAAGGTATAAATATAGCGGAAATACTTCTTATTCGATTTTTTGTTAAATCGGGTTGAAAATGCACATTGACGGAAACAGCGGGAACAATAAAGACCGGATGCAGGTTCGTTTGTCTTTAAAATTTTTAAGGAAGTGAAAAATTTTTTAAATAAAAACCTGCGTTTAAAGCGTTTAAAATGCGGTTTTTGAAAAAAAATAAAAAAAATTGAAAAATTTTTGAAAATCGTGTTGACAGGTTTTGTGTTTTTTTGTAGATTAGTGAAGCACGCTAACGAGAAGCACTGAGAAAAACAAAACGAAAGT
>CAMKAB010000061.1 GCA_946410375.1 uncultured Spirochaetaceae bacterium | reverse complement strand
TTCTTTAAGCATTGAAAAAATAACAACCATTATTAAAATCGGTGCAAATGTTGCAAGCATGCTTCCGCCGCCCGCCTGCGCCGCTCCGCCCGTTGCTCCGCCGTCTGAAGACAACGTGGACGCCATTGATATAAGTGAATAAAGCATCACATACCTCTCATGATAAAAATTGCATAGTTTTCAGTCTAATATATTGAAATACTTCAAAATAATCAATAATTGCTATCGCCTTGTATCTTTAATATCAGCAATAACGTATTTTATCCGTTTTTGCGGAGAAAACAAAAATCCCGAAAGACAAAAAACCGCAATAATAAAACCTGCAGGAGCTCATAGAAACGCGAAAATCCGGCGGGTCCGAAAGGGTCTGTCCCCTTAAACAATGCCGCAACGCCTCAGCGCCGCCCGACAGAAGCGCGAAAACAAGGAGAGAGACAGGAAAAGCCGGACAAAGCGCTTTCACCTCATAGGGAACGCTGCAATTTTCCCTTCCTCTGCGTATCGCAGGAGAGCCGAACAAAGCGCTTTCACTATAAAGAGGACGCCGCAATTTCCCCTTCATCTGCGTATCGCAGGAGAGCCGAACAAAGCGCTTTCACTATAAAGAGGACGCCGCAATTTCCCCTTCATCTGCGTATCGCAGGAGAGCCGAACAAAGCGCTTTCACTACCGAAAAAGCAGCTTTCTGCGCAAACATAAATCCTTCCGCTTCCGACTCGCCCCACCGGGTCGTTTTTTCCCTCTAAAACAAAAATTTTTGTTGTTTTGTCCAAAAAAATCGCTTAAAGTAATACTTAGTTCAATGACTCTCGTATTTTAAGCGAAAAAGGAGAATAACATGAAAAAAGTTATCACAATGTTTTTAGTGATTTCCATCGTTCTCTGCCTTGCCGTATCTTGCGGTAAGAAAAAGGAAGAAGCTCCTGCCGCGCAGGCAAGCACCGCGGAAAGCGCTCCGAAGCAGACTTATTCGGGAAAAGTGATGCTCTATTCCTCAATGCAGGAAGCTCAGCTTCAGGCAGTGGAAAAGGCATTTGAAAAAGCATATCCGGGCATTGATATGGAATACTACTTCGCATCCGGCGGAAAAGTGCTCACAAAGATGACAACCGAAGCGCAGGGCGGACAGATCGCCGCTGATGTCGTTTGGCTCGGAGACCCGTGCGACTACGAAGGCTTCAAAGCGAAGGGCTGGCTTGAAAAGTACTCATCCCCTGAGGAAGCGCACATTGCCAAGCCTTACATTGACGCTGACGGATACTACACCGCAGGAAGACTTGTTACAATGGGAATCGCATGGAACACGACTCTCGTAAAAGACGAAGAAGCTCCTAAGACCTGGAACGAGCTTTTGGATCCGAAATGGAAAAATCAGATTATCATGACAGACCCGGATCAGGCATCAACAACGAAATACTGGATGACGGCAATGATGCAGAGCGAAAAATACGGAGAGAATTTCTTCAAAGCTCTCCATGCAAACGGGACCAAACTTGAATCCGGAACCACCGCCACCCACAACAGAGTTGCCGACGGCTCCTACAAAGTCGGAATCTGCCTGGACTACGTTTCTGCGAACCTGATTAAAGAAGGTTCTCCGATGAAATTCCACTTTACCACAAGCGATGTATGCACAATGACAAGCCCTGTGGCTCTCATCAAAGGTTGCGCCAATCCTGACAACGGACGCCACCTGATTGACTTCCTCCTCTCAAAAGAAGGACAGGAAGTGCTTGTGGAGCAGAACCTCGTATCAGTCAGAGACGATGTTAAAATGGATGTGGACACATCCGCTATCGCAGCAATCAATATGCCTGTTGACTTCGTCAAACTCGGCGAGAACATGAAGACATATCAGGGAATGTTCAACAAGATTTGGAACAAGTAACGTAAATCTGTTTCCGTGCGGTAAATTGAAAGAGATTTACCGCATTTTTTTTAACATTTTTATTACCGAGCATTTTCAACTATCTGAAAAAATCTGAAAACAATCACGCAGAACAAAAGAAACATGCATTTTGTATAAATAATTTATAAAACTATGAAGTGTTAAGGAAATACTATGGCTGAAGTAAAATTTGAAAACATTACCGCCACTTACGGGAAGAAAACCGTTCTGAAAGATTTCTCGCTAAGCGTGAACAGCAACGAGATCTTGTGCCTTGTAGGACCGTCCGGTTGCGGTAAAACAACTCTTGTACGTTGTCTTTTAGGGCTTATGAAACCCGATTCGGGCTCAATAAAGGTAGGAGACAAAGTACTGTTTGATGCTAAGAAAAGAATAAACGTACCGGCGGAAAAAAGAAATATAGGTATCGTATTCCAGGACTATGCGGTTTGGCCGCACATGACCGTTTTGGAAAACGTCTCCTATCCGCTGAAAAAAAGACGCGTTCCGAAAGAGGAAATCGCACACCGCGCGATGGATGCGCTGAAACTCGTACACATGGAAATGTATGCGAACCACCTTCCCATGCAGCTTTCCGGCGGACAACAGCATCGCGTGGCGATAGCGAGAGCCCTTGTCGTGGACTCCGAAATTCTCGTTATGGACGAGCCTATAACCAATTTGGATGCGAAACTCAGAGAGGAAATGCTCCTTGAGATCAGAATGATCCAGTCTCGTTTGAAATCAACGGTTCTCTACATAACGCACGACCAGCAGTCAGCCCTCCAGCTTTGCGACAAGATGGCTATTATGGAACCGGACGGATCCCTTTGCCAGTACGGAAGCGACGAAGATATCATTCTTTCACCTGCGAACAGATTCACCTTTGAATTCATCGGTGTTTCAAACATGATTCCGGTGTGCAAAAAAAACGGGAAAGTCCGCCTCGCCTGCGGTGCGGACTATGAGATTGATAACGAAGCGCCTGCCGATATTGATTTCTCAAAGAAAATCGACATGGGCGTAAGAATGAACGACGTTGTCTTTGATAAAAAATCCGATATCAAAGCATCCGTTATAAGCAAAGTGTTCCTCGGAAGCGAATACAACTACTTCCTGCGTCTCGGAGAAAAGGAAATCCGCATGCAACAAAGCATGCTGGACGCAAAAATGAACGGAGTCCCTGAAGACGGAGAGTCCGTCGGAATCAGGTTCGTAAACCCGAGATTCTATCTTGCAAAGGAGAATGCTAATGAAGCTATTTAATAAAAACAACAACTTAGCAGCTCTTGACGGCGGTAAAAAATTCAGCCTTGATAAAGCGCTTACCATCACAACCTTCATTTTGCTTATAATCATTGTTATCATCCCCGTGTTCATGATTGTTTTCAACACCTTCTTTGACAAAGCGGTTACGGGGAAATGGCACATAGATTTCAGCATGTTCCGAACCCAGCTCACCGACGCGAAAAACCTGGGTGCGATGTGGAACACCGTTAAAATCGCCCTCTTCACAACAGTTGTGGGAACGATTGCCGGCGTTTTCTATGCGTGGCTTTTAGGACGCTCGGACATTCCGGCAAAAGGGCTTATGAAGGCCCTCTTCAACATTCCGTACATGTTCCCTCCGTTCCTCGGAGCAATGGCTTGGGATATGCTTCTGAACGGACGAGGCGGGTACTTCAACAAGTTTCTGATGAATACGTTCCATCTGGAGAACGCCCCGCTTAACATCAACTCGATTTGGGGTATCGTATTCGTTGAAGTTTCCTACTATTTCCCGTTCGTATTCATGCAGGTTGTTGCGGCTCTTGAAAAAATGGACCCGACGCTTGAGGAATGCGCGCGTATCGCCGGAGCGAAGCAGAGCACCGTTATTTGGAGAATCACCCTTCCTTTAACAAAACCTGCGATTTCAGCCGGAGCGCTTCTTATCCTCACAACAAGCCTTGCGCACTTCGGAGTGCCTTCCATTATCGGTTATTCTCAGGGCATATACACTCTGCCTACCAGAATTTACGCCGTTATTTACAATGCGGGCGGCTCGTTCGACGGCATAAGACAGGGCGCGGCGCTTTCCGTCCTCCTCGTGGCGGTTGTGTCCGTTGCGCTTATTCTCCAGAATAAAATTCTTTCTTCCGGTTCTTACGACATCATTAAAGGAAAGAGCACAAGACCTACGCTCATCAAACTCAGAGGCTCAAAGTACCCTCTTCTCGTGTTCTGTATCCTCACCCTGATCATAATCGTTGTCGTACCGCTTGTGATGATAGTTCTCGTGTCCTTCGTTAAAGCATACGGACTTCCGCTCAAACTCAAGAACTTCTCCTTTATCCAGTACAAGAGAGTGTTCAGCGGCGGCGGAACGATTGATTCCATCAAGAACTCGCTCTTCGCCTCCGTTACCGCAGGCGTTGTGTGTATGCTTTTGGGAACCCTTGTTGCATACGTTGTTCAGAAAATCAAACCGAAAAACAAAGGCGCGCTGGAATTCATGTCCATGCTCCCTTATGCGATTCCGGGAACGGTTCTTTCAATCGGAGTCATACTTGCATGGCAAGGTGCGATTTTCCACATCAACCTATACAACACAATCTGGATTATCATTGTGGCATATCTTGCGCGTTACCTCAGTTTCTCAATGAAGACATCTTCCGCAGCTCTACTGCAAGTTTCGTCTTCCCTTGAAGAAGCGGCTCGCGCTTGCGGAGCTTCCCACACGGAGAGCCTTTCGGACATCACCCTGCCGCTTATCAGACCGGCGATGGTTTCCGGCTTCTTCCTTATTTTCCTTCCGGCAATGAGAGAGGTTACCACTTCTATCCTGCTGTACGGACCTAAGACAAGAACGCTCGGAGTTCAAATCTACGGACTTCGCGATGCCGGCATGATTCCTCAGGCTGCGGCGCTTGCCACCGTGGCAATCGGCATAATCATAATTCTTAATACTGTGGTGAACTACATTGTTAAGGACAGAAAGGGGGTGTAAGATGCGTTTGATTAAATCATTATTCCTTACAAAACCGAAAACAACCCCTAAAACGCAAAAAAGGAGCGCTACATGGCAGATCAGATAGTATTAAGAAACGTTACAAAGATCTTTACCACAAAGACCCTTGGAGACATCAGGGCTGTTGACAACTTCAACATAAGCGTGCATGAAGGCGAGTGCTTCTCGTTCCTGGGGCCCTCGGGATGCGGAAAATCCACAACCCTCAGAATGATTGCGGGTTTTGAGGATTTAACCGCAGGAGAAATAGAACTTTGCGGTCGGCTTGTTTCCTCTTCAGAGAAAAAACTCTATGTTCCGCCTGAGGAGAGAGGTCTCGGAATGGTGTTCCAGGCATTTGCGGTATGGCCTCACATGACAGTTTTCGACAACGTCGCATTCCCGCTTACAATCAAAAAAGTGAACAAGTCGGAGATTAAGGAACGCGTGGCTCAGGCTTTAAAGCACACCAGCCTTACAGGGCTTGAAGGCGTTTATCCGGGAGAACTTTCCGGCGGTCAGCAGCAGAGAATCGCTCTCGCCCGCGCTATCGTTACCAATCCGAAAGTTATGCTTCTCGACGAGCCGCTTTCTAACCTCGACCCGAAACTCAGGGAAACAATGAGGTTTGAGATTAAGTCGTTGCAGAAAAAGTTCGGCTTCACCATTATTTTCGTTACCCACGACCAGAGCGAAGCTATGGCTATCAGCGACAGAATGATGGTGTGCGATATGGGTAAGATTATGCAAATTGACACCCCTGAGAACCTTTATAATCATCCGAACAGCAGATTCGTGCACAACTTCCTCGGCGAGAGCACCTTTATCAACGTGGAAGTTAAGGGCGGCAAAGTGTACCCCGAGGGCTCAAACGAAACGATTGAAATCGACATTCCTGCGGGCACGGAAGGAAAAATGGTTGTGGCGACTCGTCCGAACGAAATCGAGCTTACTTC
>CAMKAB010000060.1 GCA_946410375.1 uncultured Spirochaetaceae bacterium | reverse complement strand
AGAAGACTCTCAAGAGTGCAAGAAGGAAACAAGAAAAACCACTCTTTAGAGAATTTTTCCGCAGTGCTTTACCGGATTATCCGTAGGAAGAGATATACCGTGTCTCCCCTTTTTACCCTCAATCCTGCATTTCTTCGCGTTATCGCGTTGTCGCCTCTCTCTCCTCCTCCATTCAATCCTGCATTTCTCCGCATTATCCCGTTGTCGTGTCTCCCCTTTTCCCTTCAATCCTGCATTTCTCCGTGTTATCGCTTTGTCGCGTCTCTCTCCTCCTCCAGTTATCGTATAGACAAGCTATCATAAAGAATTCTCGTAAATCCGCCTGCAATTACCCTCCGCACAGCCTTATCTCATCCCTTCCTCTCCCCTTGATAGAGTCCTCTTTTTAGATATAATTTATCTATGCAGGAAATAGGAAAAGCAGTAAAATCAAACGTTTATTTGGCAGATAACTTCTCCGACCTTACGATGTTTCTGGAAAAAATAAACAGCCGCACCCTCTGGGTTGTGGATACAAATACGGCGCGCCTCGTTCGCCCGCTCCCGGAAGCTCACGTCATAATAGGCAGCAACGAAGGTTCGAAAAGTCTAAAATCAGTTCAGGAAATAATCACCGCAGCCTCGGACAGGAACTTTTCCCGAACAGACACCTTTGTTGCGATGGGCGGAGGACTCGTTACCGATACTGTAGCGTTTGCGGCTTCAATTTACAAACGCGGATGCAGGCTCCTTTTGATTCCATCCACGCTTCTCGCAATGACGGACGCCTCAATCGGAGGAAAAACCGCTGTGAATTTCTCCAATACGAAAAACCTGATCGGAACTTTTTATCCGGCGAACGATGTTATCATCTGCCCCGATTACCTGAAATCTCTTCCGGAAAAAACGTATAAATGCGGATTAGCGGAAATAATCAAGGCATCATTTCTAACAAAAAACGACGATCTCATGAAAGAACTCGTCCTTAATAAAGATAAAATTCTCTCACGTGATATGGAAACTTTAAAAAGGGTCATAACCCTTTCCGTAAGAATTAAATGCGCATACGTAAACAACGACCCCTGCGAAGAGAAGGGAATCAGAAAGGCGCTAAACTTCGGACACACCTTCGGACATGCTCTTGAAAGCCTGAAAAGAATGAATGTGACCCATGGGGAAGCGGTGGCGTGGGGAATGGCGAAAGCGGCTAAAGCGGCGCTTGATAAACGCTTATGCGATGAAGACTTGGTAAAGTCCCTCATGTATCTTCTTTCCGTTTACGGATTTGACACGGCGTACAGAATCAATCCGGGAGACTGGAACGAATACAGGCGATACCTTTTTAAGGATAAAAAGGTCAAAAACGGCGCGCTGAAATTCATCCTGCTTAAAGAGCAGGGTCGTCCTGTAGAAGCGGAACTGGACGAAGCGCTTCTGAAATCCATTGTGGCGGATATATGATGATGCGCGACACAATCTCTTCATCTTTTTTATCAACTCGCGAAACCGGCTCTTTTTCGTCGCAAAAAAAAGAAGACACAACCTCTGAAATGCACTATTTCGATTGGACGAGCACCACACCGATAAGTTCCGGAGCGCTGAAGGAATACGTCGACGCTTCGCTTTCTTTTTATGCGAACGCTTCGTCCTTGCATAATGCAGGCATCAAAGTTGCGGAAAAACTACGCGAATGCAGGGAGATGTTCGCTTCTCTTCTGAAAACGAAGAGCGAATATGTTTTCTTTACCTCGGGCGGAACGGAAAGCAATGCGATAATTTTAAATTCCCTGATTGCAAACGCTTCCGTGTTTTCTTCACATGGTTCAAACGGGGAAAGTTCCGCTGATTCGTCCTCAGTAAAAGAGATTCTCTGCACGGGAATAGAACATCCCGCAATCTCGGAATATAAGGGAATACTTCAAAAATTCGGTTATAAATTCACCACGCTTCACTGTCCTAAAGGATACTTAGACCTTGATAAACTCAGGAAAGCGCTGAATCCTTCCGTAAAAATGGTATGCATTATGGCGGTGAATAACGTAACGGGAACTGTGCAGCCCCTAAGCGAAGCGATAAAAATTATAAGAGAATACTCAGCGTCCGCAGGAAAACGCATACACATCCACTCAGATGCTGTTCAAGCCGGAGGAAAAACGCCTTTTCATCCCGAGGTCATGGATTTGGACAGCGCATCTTTTTCCGCACACAAGTTTTACGGTCCCAAAGGAACGGGATTGCTCTATTGCAGAAACAAGAACATCCTGAGTCTTTCAAAAGCAGGAGGTCAGGAGCGCGGACTCAGAGGAGGAACTGAAAACACTCCGGGTATTCTTTCAATGTGCTATGCCCTAAATGATGCCCTCGCAAACGTTTCGGAACACTCTTCTTGCGTGGAATCGCACCGCAGGTACCTTGAAAGAGCGTTGCTTGAATCGGGATTTCAACTTCTTTCCCCCGCTTCTCCCGAAAATCCGGCTCGGCAAGAGATGCTCTTTACGCCATACATCCTTTGCGTATGCGTTCCGGGGATTCCGAGCGAAGTGTTTCTCCGCATTATGAACGACAAGGGCTTCTGTCTTTCCGCAAACAGCGCGTGTTCTGCATCATCAAAAGCAAAAGCTGAAAGCATTCTCGCCGCCATGGGTTTTTCTCCGAGGGAAAGAATGAGTTCGGTGAGAATATCTTTAAGCCACTTAAACACAGCGGAGGAAGTCGCAATGCTGGCGGACGCAATGATAAGCACGAAAAAGGAGTTATTACGATGAAACGTTTTTCAAATACAGTTATAAACGAAGCGGATACGAACGGAATGAATTTATATCTCATCAGGCTGGGAGAAATCAGCCTGAAAGGTCTTAACCGCGCTTTTTTTGAAAAGAAGCTGAAAAATAACATAAAACTCAAACTTCATCCTCACCACAGTTTTCTTCTCCGGGAAAAGGGAAGGTTTTACCTCTACGTAAGCTCCGATTGCCCCGAGGAAAAGGTTATCCGAACACTTAAAACAACGTTCGGCGTTGTCGGTTTTTCAAAGGCTCTCGTGTGCGAAAAGGATTGGGACGAGGTTGTAAGCACGGTGAAGAAAATCATTACCTACCCGCCGTTTACAGGCGATTCGGCGAAAAATTCGCAGAACAGAACATTCAAGGTTGAAGCGCGACGCTCGGATAAAACATTCCCCAAAAACAGCTATCAGATTGAAGCGGAAATAGGAGGGGTCGTGCTGGACAATATCCTGGAGCTAAAGGTCGATGTTCACGCACCCGATTTAATTCTCAATATTGAAGTGCGCGAACACGTGTACGTGTACACCTCCCCGATTTCAGGTCCGGGAGGACTGCCCGTAGGGTGCGCAGGGCGCGGTCTTGTGCTCTTATCCGGCGGAATAGACAGTCCGGTGGCGGCATTCAGAATGGCTAAAAGAGGACTCAAACAGGATTGCCTTTACTTCCACGCCTACCCGTATACAAGCGATATGGCTCTTCAAAAGGTAAAAGATCTCGCTGCAGTTCTCGGACCGTATCTCGGAGGAACAACGCTTCACGTGGTAAACTTTACCGAAGCGGAACTTTGGATTAAAGATAATTCAAAGGAAGAAGAACACACCCTGATGATGCGTGCGTGCATGATGCGTGTGGCGAATATGATTGCAAAGAAAAACGATTGCAAAGTACTTGTAACGGGGGAGGCTTTAGGGCAGGTTGCGTCCCAAACCTTAGAGAGTCTCTGTTTTACAAATTCAATGTCCGATATTCCCGTTCTGAGGCCTCTTATCGGAATGGACAAAGAAGAAATTATCGCCACGGCAAGGCAGATCGGGACATACGAAGTGAGCATTCTGCCCTACGATGATTGCTGCGTTATTTTCAGTCCGAAACACCCTCTCGTACGCCCTGAGGTCGCATCCGAGACTGCCTCTTTCGAGAAAATGCAAATTGATGAGATACTGGAGCGTTGCGCGGAAAACGCCGAAAGCATTCCGATTTCTTACAACGCCGTATAAAACCGCATGACGAATCCGTGCATGGAGCGCGTTTCCGCCGGTATTACAAGAAAGTCGCAAAGAACAAAAACGCTCTGCTGTTATCCGAGAGTAGCGCGGAGCAAATTTCCGCCTGCGGTACAAAGAAGCTGTACAAAAAGCATAAAACCGCATAACGAATCCGTGCGCACGGTTGCGATTTCTATTTTTCCGTTTTTTTATTTCCGAAATTCATTTGAGAAAGGAGTACGGCGGTAAAGACAAGCACGCACCCGAAAAGCTGCTTCGCATTCATTCGTTCCCCGAGAATCACCACTCCTCCGATCGCCGCAATTGCGCTTTCCAGGGACAGAATAAAAGTGGCTTTCACGGGCGACACATACCTTTGGCAAGTTATCTGAATAGTATAAGCCAAACCGGAAGAAACCACGCCGGAGTATAAAATAGGAATGAGCGCATCCCGAAGAACCGCTCCGGTAACTTTCTCCCCAGTTATTAAAGCCAAAACGCCGTTTATCAGAGCCGCAGTCAGAAACTGAACCGCCGATGAATCAAATCCCGATACACCATCGGAGGACGCGTCAACAGCAATGATATGCATAGCATAGAAGAAAGAACTTATAAAAACGAGGTAATCCCCTTTTTCGATCCCTTCCGCCCCGTTGATACAGAGAAAATACGCTCCGAAAAGCGCCACCGCTATGCATGGCCATATGAAAACGGGAATCTTTTTTCCTCTGATAACGGAAAGAATCGGCACGAACAATACGTACAGACTCGTGATAAATCCCGCTTTTCCCGCAGAGGTAAGCCCTATTCCGATGTGCTGAAACGCCGTAGCCACGGTTAAAAACAAACCGCAAATCAAACCGACTCTTACAACTTTTTTAAAATAAACCTTTCCCTTTTTCTTCAAACTTACAATGAGGAACGGAGAGAGAACCGCAAAACCGATAAACATTCTGATTCCGTTAAACGAAAACGGAGAAATAATATCGGAAGCGAGACTCTGAAAAGAAAATGCGATTCCCCAAAGCAGCGGGGCGAAAAACAGAATCACCGAAGCATTTCTTTCGCTTAATTTCATAACAACACCTATATGCCGACAAAACGGCTCTTTTTTCAAAAAATCTGATAACTAAACGCTCAAAACGTTGAAATAATATCTTCTCGGCAGCACAAACCCGCAGAGTAATCCCAAAAAATTCAAAGCCGCAGACTATTCACTAAAAGTCCGAAACCCAAAACCCGCAGTTTTCGAGACCTGCTCCCGCCATACTGCTAACTCTATATGTTATATAGAGTTAGCGCTACTACCAATCCTAATTAGTAAGGCTTGGCGTAGAAAACATACTGATTTTATGCAACGGTTTTATGCAACCGCTGTAAAAGGTCTTAAGTGAGGTTTTCTATGGCTAAGCCTTTTACTTTTTCTACCAAACGAGCTGGTGGAAACATCTATGTTCAATTCGCCCTTCCTGACGGAGGACGAACCTTCCAAAAAAGCACTGGTACTTCCAATCGAAAAGAAGCAGAAAAAATTCTAAATGAATGGCTTGTAAAAGGCAATATTCCTGCTCGCGTTGGTTCAAAAGACAGCAAGGTTAAGAGCATCGACAAGAATCGTTTATTCAATGATTTACGGACCGCTGAGTTTAATTCTGATGATATCAACAACATTATCAAGATTCTGAAGGAGAGAAACTATCTTTATTCTGGCAACCGGTAAATAATAATTCCCCATTTTTTTAGACTAAAAATTGCAACATTTATCATAAACAATATTTGGCGTTAAGCCTTTGTGTATCTTCCTAGGATAATTATTCATCCATTCCACGGCAGCTTTCACTTCGTCTTCAGCAACCTCTGAGAAGCCCACGCCTTTCGGAAAGAACCGCCTGAGCATTCTATTATGG
>CAMKAB010000059.1 GCA_946410375.1 uncultured Spirochaetaceae bacterium | reverse complement strand
TAATTTATATTTATAATAAATATATATAGGAGGGTTAAATGAAAACAAACCTTATAAGACTGGCGGAAAACCTGAAAGAAAAACTTTTCGGCTTCGGAATAAAGTTCAACAACTATGATTATACGAGTATCCCGAAAGAACTTCTTCTTGAAGAAGAACCGGAAGAAATGCTTCCCTATCACCATAAAAACAGTGCTAAGGATAAAAAGAAAACCGTAATTTGCAATTACGAAGAGGATAATGAAACATACGGACGGCTTAACCGCTTGGATAAAATATCGGACTCATGTTCCGAATTTATGGGAATTGTAGGATTTGATCTGAGTCCTTGCATTTACTGGGACATTAATTCACAAGCGTTCAACATATTGCTAAGCCAAATGATTACGATTTACGTTGCAATCAAAGGAAACATTAAAATCCTACCCAACTATAGAATAGGAGCCTTGGAAACCATCAAATCTCTGCGCTCCTACCCAGAAGGAAGTAATTTCTGCGTGGGAAGCTACGGCTGCAGCCGAAAGGTTACCGATTTCAGCGTGTCGCAGTTTAATGCAAAAGTTATATACACCAGACCTAAAAAACTGTATTTCTACGGAAAAATTTTACCGCCATATAAAAAATTCCTGGATGAAATCAATTTGCCATATAGACGATATGACACATACAGAGAAACATACTTCAAAACAAAAGGAGATAAACAGACCAAATGAGCGATGTTAAAGACAGATATTCACAAGGTGTTTCCACACGTAAAATTGAGTCAAAAGCGGATGCCGAGCTGCTATACGAAATAGAAAAAGGAACGCAGAGGGCGCGTATGCACAAGCATGAGTGGCAGGCAGTTAACATAAACGAGATAGTTGAAAAATTCGCCCCTGGAGCGGAACCTGAGTTCAGCGGCTGTAAAATCAGTTTTTATAATGAAAAGCGAACCATTGCCGTTGTGGCCGATGTGGGCGGAGGATATCTTAGAATACAGGATCTTACTGATAAAAGTGAAAAAGGTTTATACTTGAATTTAGACGGGACAAATGGTCATAATTTCAAAGACGAAAAAGGTAAAATTCACGGAAGAAATCCAAGCGAGTACAATAGAGCCACTCACTATAGAATTTTAACAAGAGGAGAAATGTAATATGGAAAAAGAAGAACTTTTTGATAGTTTTCATGTTCCTTTAAACGAAGAAGGAGTTAAGGAAATGATGCATTCGGACTATTCGGACAATTTGGATAATCCATCCCAAAACATTTGGAAGTTTATTTTGAAGGTAAAATACAATTACAAACTGTATTCCTTATACAAGAGCTTTAACAAAACTTTCGGAATTCTCATAGAAGACAACAAGGACGAGGACATGAAAAAAGAAGACGTTCCTGCGGCTCTGGAGATGGCTTTGGAGTTTAAGAAAAAAGTCGTAGATGACGACACTCTCACTGCAATCGACTTGCTGATTAAAGTCCTCACTTTTGCAAATGACCACGGATCAATGGTCAGATTTTGGTTCAGAGAGGAGAAATTCAACAAGTGGACTAGAGATGAAGCATGGGTAAGCTTTCATGTGCCTGTAAACAAAAAAGGAGCAGCGGAAATGGAATATTTGGACTATATAGACAACCCGTCTCCGAACATAAAGGAGTTTTATCTGAAGTTTAAATACAATGACAAATTAAATTCCTTATATACAGATTTCAATCACGCATTTGACATCATCATAGACGACTGCGAAAACGAAGATATGAGAAAAGAAGATGTTCCGGCGGCTCTGAATATGGCATTGCAATTCAAGAAAGACGCAAAAAACGAGAACACGATTATAGCGATTGACAAGCTGATTGAAGTCCTCGCCTTCGCAAAAGAACACGAATCCATGGTCAGATTCTGGTTTTAAAATATTTATACACGGAAGTAAAAATGCAAAAAGATTATTATATGCACCAAAGATTCATTTTAGACTGCGATTATGAAAATGAAGACATAACACCTGCCTCTATTTCACCGCAAACGTATATTCAGGATTTTACAGAAGAGCCGAATCTTTTTGACATAGATTGCCCGATAATCAGAAAAGTCAGATTTTCATACCTGCTAAAAGAAATTGACAACGAAGAAGACTTGCAATGTTTTTTTAAAAGAATTTCATTTGTGGAAAAGCTTTTTTTGGAACTGGACGAACCGGAAAGCGATAACTTAATAATCCGCAGTTATCAAACCGCTCTAATAAAGGCCTTTGTTCATATTCTGAGAAACAAACGAAATTATCCTTAATATATTGACATTGTCAATAAATTTATGTATTACATTTTCATAAGTTCGTAGTTCGGAGATAATGAAAATGACAAATACAATCAGTGAAAGGATTCTCTCACTAATGCGGGAAAAAGGAATGAGGCAAAAAGATTTGGCTGACTTGACGAATCTGACGGAAAGCGCGATTTCAAGGTACCTGAACGGGAGCAGAATCCCGAGAGGTGCGATTCTATTAGGAATCGCAAACGCTCTGGGTACAACAACAGACTATTTAACAGGAATTTCGGATATACCCCGACCTGAAAATACAGCCTCTGATTTGGATGTCGCATTCGGAATAATTGCAAGAAACGCGTCGAACATGACTCCTGAGGACAAAGACAGACTTTTCAGGATCATTTACGGAGGAAAATAAAAGAATGAGGTTGACCGGCTATGAATATGATAAAATCGAAGAATTTGCTACGGATATGCTTGACGATCTCGGAATTAAAGAATTTCCCGTGGATTGTTTTAAAACCGCTGAATTATTAGGCATAAAGCTCAAAAGATACTCCGATCTTACTCCATATGATGCAGATTTTATATTAAAAATAATCCCTGACGGTTTTTCTCTGAAAAAAGCTCGTTCGTTCTATATTTATTTTAACGACATGGCGGATAAAAACAGAATAAAATTCACAATATGGCATGAGATAGCGCATATTCAACTGAGCCACGATCAAATACTTACCGGAGATAACATTTCGGACAATTATAAAGCAAAACTTGAAGAAGCGGCAAACCATTTCGCACAGTACATAATGTGTCCGCCTGTATTTATATACAAATTAGGTCTCACAAACGAACTGGACATTGCAGAAGCTTGCGGGATAAGTTACAGCCTTGCTTCAAATGTTTATAATCGCTGTTTAAAAGCTTACAGATTTCCAATCATCAGGGAAAAGATCTATAATAGCAAAATAGCAAAAATACTCACTTACAATCCATTTTTCCAGACATGAGAAATAATTCAACCCGGCTTAATTGCCATTTGAAACTCTTCGGCTTCAAATCCCCTACGCTCTCAAATACCCTTTAAGCTCGTCCAGAACGTTTAATGCGTCGTTAAAACCGAGAAAATAAAGATCTCCAAGCTTTTCCATATTCCCCTCGAATTTCGAAACGGTAACCGGACGGGAAGGCGCAATCACGAAGACTTTCCCCTCCGCCTGCTTCTTCAAAAGCTCATTTGTAAGGGCATTCGCACGGGAATTCACCGTACGCAAACTCTCCATAAAAAGCGGATATTTTCTATACATTTTAATTAAACGGGACGACTTTTTTTCTATGTACCGGTACGCCCATTCTCGAGTCTTTACCACAACGATTTTTTCACCCGGATAATTATTCTCCGCATAATAATACGGGATCTTTTCATCGCACGCCCCGTCCAGGTAAAGTGCGCCGTTCATAAAAACCGGTCTGGAAACAAAGGGTACGGAAGCGGACGCCTTAACCGCCGTGAAGATCTCACACTCATCGCGATGAAAATATTCTGTTTTTCCCGTATCGAGGCTCGTGGCTCCCGCCGCAAAATCGCGTTCTTTATCGTAAAACATCTCCTTGTTCAAAGGATATGTTTTCGTTATCGCGTTAAAAAGATAACTGAAACCGGTTATTCCGCCTTCCTTTCTGAAAGCTTTTAATCCGCAATAATTTTTATCGTGCCTGAACGTTAAATCAATTCGAGCCCCCCAGCCGATCTGCCTTGAAACATAGCCCATTCCGGCAAGTGCGCCTGCGGAAATACCCAGAACCGTTTTAATGTTCACACCGCTTATCATCAGGGAATCCAGTACGCCGAGAGTATACAGCCCTCTCCATCCTCCGCCCTCCAAAGCCAGCGTTCCCGGAATAACATCTCCCTCCGCCACACCGTTCGGTATTTTATCTAAATGTTTATATTTTCTCAAAATAAACCTCTTTTAAGATAAAAAAGCTCAGAACTTGCGCCACACCATTCTGTTCACAATATTCGTATAAGACTGAATAATCTTAACCACTTTAAGTGAAACGTTTTCCTCGGTGTAATCCGGAGCCGGCGTGGCTTTTTGAAAGCCTTCATTCAACCGCACGGAAAGCTCCGTGGCCTGCAAAAGCCCTTCCGTGTCTATCCCGGACAATATGAAATTTCCCTTTTCCAGAGCTTCGGGTCGCTCGGTGCAAGTCCGAATGCACACCGCCGGGAAAGGAGATCCCTGAGACGTGAAGAAAGACGACTCCTCGGGAAGCGTACCGCTATCGGACACAACGCAGAAAGCATTCATCTGCAACGCATTATAATCGATGAAACCGAGAGGTTCGTGCATTATCACTCTTTTATCCAAAACAAAACCGGTATTTTCAAGCTTTTTCCGAGACCGGGGATGACACGAATACAACACCGGCATATCATACTTTTCAGCCATTTTATTTATTGCTGTAAAAAGAGATACGAAATTCTTGTCCGTGTCTATGTTCTCTTCGCGATGCGCAGAGAGAAGAATGTACTTCCCTTTTTCCAAACCGAGACGGGTATGAATATCGGAAGTTTTGATTCCGTCCAAATGCGAATGCAAAACCTCGGCCATCGGACTTCCCGTAACGAATATTCTTTCCTTCGGAAATCCCATCTCTATCAGATACCGCCTCGCAGCCTCCGAATACGGCAGATTAACATCAGAAATAACATCAACGATTCTTCGGTTTGTTTCCTCGGGAAGGCATTCGTCCTTGCATCTGTTGCCCGCTTCCATATGAAAAATAGGAATATGCAAACGCTTGGCGCCAATCACGGAAAGACACGAATTCGTGTCTCCGAGAACCAGCACCGCATCGGGCTTTATCTCCGACATTAGTTCATAGGAAGAAGAAATAATGTTTCCGCAGGTCTCTCCTAAATGCGCACCTACGCAGTTCAAATAAACCTCAGGTTCAGCCAAATTCAAATCCCGGAAGAAAATACCGTTCAGATTATAATCGTAGTTCTGTCCGGTGTGGGCTAAAACCGTGTCAAAGCACTCTCTGCATTTTTTTATCACGGCGGAAAGTCTGATTATCTCAGGACGGGTTCCCACAATGATAAGGAGTTTCAATTTCCCGTTATTTTTAAAGTAATTATCAAACCGAGCCATTTCCCTTCTCCGAAAGACGCTCTTTAATATAACTCAAAGAGGAGATTTTCGCTTTCACTTCTTCAAGACTCAAAATCTTCGTGTTATTGGAATTAAACTCCGTGAGAACCGAACGCTTTTCATTTCCGTTTTTAAAGTAATTGTCATAGTTCAGGTTTCTGTTATCCGCAGGAACCCTATAAAAATTACCCATATCAACCGCCTTTGCGCACTCTTCATTAGTAAGAAGGGTCTCGTACATCTTCTCTCCATGGCGGATTCCGATTGTTTTAATGCTGTTCTTATCTCCTCCGAAAAGCTCGCACACCGCTTCAGCCTGCGTTTGAATAGTACAAGCCGGCGCTTTCTGAATGAGCAAATCTCCGTTCTCCCCCTTTTCAAAGGCGAAAAGAACAAGGTCCACCGCCTCTTCAAGGCTCATAATAAAACGGGTCATTTTAGGTTCGGTGAGCGTTACGGGCTGCCCCGCCCTGATCTGATCAATCCAAAGAGGAATAAC
>CAMKAB010000058.1 GCA_946410375.1 uncultured Spirochaetaceae bacterium | reverse complement strand
TTCCTCTGCGTAATTCTTCTCTTCCATACCATATCCTCCGTTCCGCCGCCCGCCGTATTCGTCCGAAAAGACTTCCCGCCGCACTCCATCATAACAAAAAAACCTCTGCCGATACAGAACATACGCCCAGGAATTCCCTTTCAATCCCTCAAAATCCGCGTTATCACCTTGTCCAGCATATCGGAAAACGCCTTTACATCGCTCTGTTTCCGCTTTTTCTGAACATCAGCGAAAACACCCCACGAACGAAGTTCCGCATTCACGCTCCGCGCCATCAGCCGCGTTTTAATCGTGTCTTCGGTGTATTCCCCGCCCCTGTCGTCAATAACTGTGCAACCCGCCTCCAAAAGCCGACTTGCAAGCGGAATATCGTGCGTTATGCACAAAACAGCCGCCCCCGGATCAGATCTGACACGCAATGCCGCTTTTTCCGCAATGTAATCATCTGCGCTATTCGCCCCCACAGGCACCACAACTGATGAAATCCGCGATTTAACTCGTTTTAAAACGGTTTTCAATTCATCATCGGAATACATTCCTTCCGCTTCGCTCTTTGCCTGAACCCTCTTATTGTGCGTATCCTCCGAAATGAACTCTTCAACATCCTTCAAAATCCTGTCGGACACAAAAAAGGCAGCCGCACCCGTACGCACAGCCGCCCTTAAAATAATGCTTCGCAAATTCTGAGGCACGGAGTCAGCGTCAATAAACATCACAAAATCCATAACGTCGTACCCCGTCCTCACATCAGTTGCGTAATTCGTAACAAAACCATTTCAAACCTGAAATCAGAATTGGAAATCTCAGCAGATACTCTTTCCCTGTTCCAAAGAAAGGGTTTTCGTCGTTTGCCCGCAGACTTCTTCAGGTCCGAAGTACTGAATCGCACCCGGGAACATATAGCGCGTATTCAACGCCCAATCCTCCCTGTTCTTCTCAAAGAACTTGAAAGGAGCGCC
Organism: uncultured Spirochaetaceae bacterium; assembly: GCA_946410375.1. GTDB lineage: Bacteria > Spirochaetota > Spirochaetia > Sphaerochaetales > Sphaerochaetaceae > CAMKAB01. The sequence continues at coordinate 4,998 of CAMKAB010000058.1, read as the reverse complement.
AGACAGCTCGACAAGAGCTTTTTTGATAACAGGCTTCATACGACCGTTACGCTGTTCCATATTCATCATCATGGTGATAGGAATACCGCCTGCATTCCACTTATCCGCAGGTTCGGACAGATTTGTGATGCTTGAAAGATACCCGGTGAGCCCGTTTGAAATCAAAAGACACGCATTATAGCCGAGACTGTAGCAGTAGTCCGCATCAAAGTTAGACGGGAACGCGCACCTTCCCTCATATCCGAAGAAATGGTTCTGGGCATTGAATTTTCCCGAGTATTCACCATTCGCCTTCATCTGCGCAAGGCGTTTCTTAACCGTTTCAATAAGGAGTTTCTCCGTTTCAATCAAACTTACCTGGACATTTCCGTGAGGGTCTCTATCCAAAAGGAGCTGAGCTTCGATCTGAGCCGGCAGGCTGTTAAACACCTTCTTCGACCCGTCGGAAAGCAGGCTTTCAATATAAGCGATCTTGGACTCCGTGGTCTTCAAAGTATTGAACTCGTCCGCCTTCTCCGCAATAAGGTCGTTAATCTCGCGAATAAGAACCTTTACGGACGGAATAAACTCAATCAAACCCTCAGGAACAAGACACACGCCGTAGTTATCGCCATGAGCCGCGCGGGATGCCACAACTCTTGCGATGTAGTTCGTAATGTCCTCTATGCTCTGGTTTTTCGCTTCAACCTCTTCTCCCACAAGGCAGATGTTCGGTCTGGTTTCTATTGCGCATTCAAGAGCGATATGAGACGCGCTTCGTCCCATAAGACGCACAAAATGCCAGTACTTTCTTGCGCTGTTCGCATCCCGCTCGATATTTCCGATAAGCTCGGAATACGTCTTACAAGCGGTGTCGAAACCGAAAGACGTCTCAATGCACTTGTTTTTCAGGTCGCCGTCTATTGTTTTCGGACACCCGACAACGCAGATATCCTCGCCCTGCGCTTTAAAATACTCGGCAAGTACGGCGGCGTTAGTGTTCGAATCATCTCCGCCGATAATAACGATTGCGTTAATACCGTGCTTATGACAATTCTCCGTACAGATTTTGAACTGCTCTTCTGTTTCCAGCTTTGTTCTGCCGCTCTGAATCATGTCGAATCCGCCGGTGTTTCTATACTCGTTTATGATATCATCGTTCAAGACGATGTATTTATCTTCGATAATGCCTGACGGGCCGCCGCAGAAACCGTATAAAACATTCTCTTTATTCGCTTTCTTCAACGCATCGTATAGCCCGCAAATAACGTTATGTCCGCCGGGAGCCTGACCTCCGGAAAGAATCACACCGACGTTTAATTTCTTTGAAGAAATAGAATTGCTTCCTTTTACAAAAGACACAATCGGCATTCCGTATGTGTTCGCGAATAATTTCCTGATTTCCGCCTGATCGGCCTCGGACTGAGTCGCCTCGCCTTTTTTCGCCTCAATATCCGAAATGTTACCTCTTAAGATAAGCGGTAATTTCGGCTGATAAGCGTATCTTGCTTTCTGAAGTGCTGAAACCTGCATAATATCCCCCTGAAAAGATTTTTAAAAGAAACTTTTAAAGTCGGAAAGCGCAAAATCTCTGCGAGAAATAATTTTAAAAGTATCTTTTTTTATTATTCACACATTATAAGGTATTTACCGCAAATTATCTACAATGAAGATAGGGAATTTATCACCCGAGTCGGTTTTCCGCGAGGCGGTTCGTTCGTTTTTCATAAGGCGTCCTCCATGTTGAACAATTTAAAAACAATACCGGCGGCAAATCGTTTCAAAGGACGTTTACCGCACGGGGAGAGTAGCCGGTTTTTTCGGATCAAAGACAGCCTCAGGATCCGTTTTCAGCGTATGGCAGTACTCACGGAGCCTTGCAGCCCACTCTCTCGGCTCCACATCATCAGTCAGAACCGCCGGATCAATCACCCGAGAACAGGTTACGCGAATCGTTTGCCCTTCGGTTCGAAACACCTCTTCCGGCAAATACATGGACTCAATGGAAAACTTGATTCCCAATGCGGTTCTCAAACTCGTAAGACGAAGCGTGCGTTTTGAAAGCTGCCCGTGCACATACATTATGATAATCGGCATATTGTTCTTCTTCGCTATGCGGACAAACGAGCTTTTCCAATCGTAATCAAAGACTTCGCCGCTTTTCAGACGTCTCGAACAATACCCCGCAGGATAATAATAAAGCGGTCTTCTCTCATCCGCCGCCTTATTCAGCGAATCTATATCCTTTTTATTGTAAACGCAAACCTCGGAAAACGGACGGATAAACTTCAAAAACGACTGCACGAGAATCCTTCCCCTCGGGAAAAGCCTGTGGAGATACTCGAAAACAAGGATTCCCTCAGGTCCGCCGTACGGATGGTTTGAGGCAAACATAACCGGCTTATCGGTGAGCTTTTTCATCTCCTCCGCTCCGGGACCGTCCAAAAGCAGATGCAGGTCCAAATAGTTCTTCACCGATGTCAGGAAATTCTGTCCTGTTCCGCCGTGGAGCGTATCAAAAACCGGATTGAAATCATCCAAATGAAGGAGTTTATTGTAGTGATTATACACAAAACCGGGTATGAAAGGCTTAACCTTCGGTGCGAAATGCGATGCCAGCTCTCTTAAATCAATGGGGTGATACGGAGGAATGTTCGAGCGGTCGATTTCCGCCTCTTCCGATTTCAGCAATGCGGAAAGCGAATCCCTGAGTTCTTCCGGTATTTCAGGTTCAAAAGGCTTAATCACTCCGCTGTTAATTTTTATTTTCACCTCTTCAAGGCGCTCGCAATACGTCTTTTTTTTCATAACTCCTCACCCGTTTTCCCGCTTTTCTTCCCTCTTTTGCACAAAAAACATTTCAAATCATCCGCCGGCATCTCCTCCCATCGCATGAATCGGATTCTGAGAATCCGGCGGTACATTCCGCGAAAACTCAGGAAAGACTTCCGATTCGCCGAAATATTTCTAAAACCCGGAATCGACTCCCGAACCCACGCAAAAACGCTTCATCCAAAACACCTGTATCGACTCCAAAGCCTCCGCCGGAATCCGCCCTCGGAGAACTATTCGAATCAATTTCCAAATGTCCGCGACCGAACTCGAAGAATCTCTCCAATCAGTTCCTAAACGTCCGCCGGTATTCGTACATCAAAATTCCCGCCGCCACGCTCACATTCAAAGAATCTATATGACCGGACATCGGGATTGAAACAATCTTATCGCACTTTGCCCTGACAAGACTTCTCATTCCGCTTCCTTCGCTACCCATAACGATAACGCTCCTTTGAGAAAACTCCGCAGAATAGCTCTCTTCTCCTGCCATATCAGCCCCGTACACCCAAAATCCGTTATCTTTCAACGTATCCAAAGCGCGCGAAAGATTTGTAACAGTGCTCATTTTCACGTAACTCGCCGCACCGGAAGACACCCTGTGCACCACCTCGGTGGCGTGTACGCTGTTGTTCTTAGGAACAATAACGAGAGTAGCCGAGAACTGGTCCGCGCTCCGAAGGATCGCTCCGAGATTATGCGGATCGGTGATAGAATCAAGACAAAGCACCAGGGCGCCCTCCCCGTTTTTCAGAGAAGCGCAAAAATCCTCCACGGAAATATCGGGATTCACACGGCTGTCCTTTACCCTGCGTCCCGTATCAAACACCGCTCCGCGGTTTTCCGCACCCTTAGCCACCTTGTCGAATTCGAGTTGAGACAGCTTCTTAATCGCCGTCTTTCCCGTTTGCAAAGCCAATTTTTCCAGAGGAGCATTCCTCCTGTCGCCCCGTAAAAGGTAAAGAGTAGACCCCATCGACGCATTCTTCAGCGCCTCTTCTATTGCGTGCGTACCGGTGATTTTCTCTCCCATATGCTACTCCTCATCGCTGAATACTTCAGGCTTCGGCATAGTGACCTCTCCCATTTCCTTGCTAAGCGCCTGCATGAGACGCCGCGCCTCAACACTGAGACGCTTCGGAGTTTCCACCCTGAACTTAATATAAAGATCCCCCATGGAAGAGCTCTTGTAATGAGGCAACCCCTGCCCCTTTACCCGAACCATCTTGCCCGAGCTTATACCCGCAGGTATTGTCACCTTGGTAAGCTGACCGGTAAGCGTCTGCACCTCTATATCCAATCCGAGCGACGCCTGAGTTACGGAAATCGGAATCTGCATATATAAATCCGCACCTTCTCTGATAAAGTGCTTATTCCGCTTCACCAAAACGCGCAAATAGAGATCTCCCGGAGTCGCACCGTTCGGACCGGCGTTTCCCATCTTCGGAATAATGATATCCATTCCGCTCTCAATACCCGCAGGAATTTTAACCTTGATAATCTGTTTTTTCTTAACCGTTCCGGAGCCGCCGCAGGAAGGACACGGATTTTCAATAATCGTACCCGTTCCTCCGCACTTCGAACAGGTTCGCGTGATAGAGAAAAACGACGCGCCCTGCTGAATTTGTCCGCTTCCGCCGCAAACAGGACATGTTTTTCTGGAAGATTTCCCGTCCTTTCCGCCCGTTCCGTGGCACGCCTCGCACTCGACTTCATGGTTATATGTTACTTCCTGAGTATAATCCTTCGCAATCTGCTCAAGCTCAACTGTCGTGTTCACCCTGATACTCTGACCTGTGGCTTCCCGTCTGTTTTTTCCGCCGAAACCTCCGAAGCCCGAAGAAAAACCGCCTCTTGAAAATCCCCCTCCGAAGAGATCCTCAAAAATGCTTCCGAATCCTCCGCCTGAGAAAAGATCGCTGAAATCGGTGTAGGCCCGGCTGTATCCGCTGTTCTGTCCTTCAACTCCCGCAAAACCGAACGTATCGTAATTTCGGCGTTTCGCCTCGTCTCCCAGAACCTCGTACGCCTCCGTGGCTTCTTTAAAACGCTCTTCCGCCGCCTTGTCGCCGGGATTTTTATCCGGATGGTTGGCAATGGCGAGCTTCCTGTATGCCTTTTTTATCTCTTCCTGAGTTGCATTCTTCGCAACACCCAAAACTTCATAATAATCTCTTTTTTCCCCGA
>CAMKAB010000057.1 GCA_946410375.1 uncultured Spirochaetaceae bacterium | reverse complement strand
CACACGGAGAATGAGTGGGAAAATATTGTTTCAGACTTGTTAAGCAAGAAAATATAAAGGGGGAAATATGAGTTTATCACCAGCAACATTCACAAGCGCGGGGCAGACAAGTCAGCACGTTGTTCCCGGAGTGTATTCAAGAAGAAATACAATAGGAGGGAGCACCGGTGTCTCTACCGGCAAGTTGTGCATAATAGGAGCCGCAGAAGGCGGAGAACCTTTAAAGCTTCATGCGATAAGCGATACGGCGGAAGCGAAAAGACTTTTAAGAAGCGGGCCGCTTTTAGACGGCGTTTGCGAGGCTTTTAATGGCAGCAATACATATACGCCCGATATTGTTTATTGTATGAGAATAAACAAGGGGACGCAGAGCATATTGGATTTAAAAAGCACCGTAGGAGATTCGGTTTTAAAACTTTACAGCAAGGACTACGGACTGCACACGAATATGCTTAAGTTGTGGCTTCTCTCCGGTACAACGACAGGTCTTCGTGTTAAGGTGTCTTTTAACGGGAGCGAGTTGGAAGCGGACGGAATAGGAAAAGAATCGTTTACATTGTTGTACACAGGGGAATATGCGCCTGAGACGGTGAGCGAAGGGGATGATGATACAATCACTCCGATTACTTCCGCTTATTGCACTATAAACGCAGACGGATTGACAATCGCAACAGATATGGACTCTGAAAATTTTTTTGTAAGTTTTTCAGACTGTGAGACGTTAGAAGATTTGGTATCTAAAATCAACGACAGCGGAAAATACACAGCGGTTTTGTTGGCTAACGGGGAAGATGAAACCTCAGAACTTGATCACGTGAATACGGTGTCTGTTTTAAACAATGCGGCAACTTTTTCAAGCGATTTAAAAGCCTTGACAGATGCGTTATTGTCTTTTGAGTTTATTGGAAAAGTTGAGGTTGGTCCTAACAGGGTTCTTCCGGATGTTATGGCTTCATATGCTTATTTTAGCGGTGCGGAAAGCGGAACGCAGACCACATCTGATTACTTGGCAGCTCTTGAAGCGCTTGAAAAAGAGGATGTACAGATTGTGGCAACTCCTAACGGGAGCGAGGAAGTTCGAGCGCTTATACTCTCTCATTGCGTAGAAATGAGTAAGGTATCTAAGAAAAAGGAGCGTACTTGTTGGCTTGGAACGACAACGGACGCAGAAGTGGATAATGCAATTAGCATAGCAAAGGCGCTTAATAGCGAGTTGTGTTCATTGGTGACTGTTGGGGCGGTTGATATTGATCCGTTGACGGGAGAAATCCGGACTATAAGCCCAGCTCTCTTGTCTTGTAAGTGCGCAGGTATGGAAGCTGCAATGAGCCCGAGCAATCCTTTAACAAACAAAGCGATTAAGGTTAGTTCTTTTACCAAACGTTATACTCAAGGTGAGTATAGCAGGCTTATTCAAAACGGTGTGGTCACATTTGGTGAAAACGATGAAGGCGAGCTTGTTTGCATTCGCAGTATAACAACTTATCAGGGAGATAGTTTGGTTCTGAATGAGAGGAGTATGATTCGCAGTGTTCTTTATATGGATAGAGACTTAAGAAAGGCTTTTAACAAGCGTATAGGAACAAACGCAGAACCTTCTGTTTCAACAGTTTTGCAAACGCTCTTGTTAAAGGCGAAAGAATGGTACGCAGACGACCTTTTGACGAAAAACGAGAACGGAGAACTTTTTGAAAACGCTAAAGTGCGTTTTGATGGAGATAAAACCTATTTGACGTTTGAGCGGTACATAAGAGCACCGGTGAACTTTGTATTCATCACGGCAACGAACAAAGTGTATAGCAGCACTTTGGAGATATAAGAGGAGTGGGAAATGGTTAGTTATAAATCAATAGGAAACGGACTTGTTACAGGTGTTCATTGCGTGGTTCGTGCCGGAACAAGTGCCGCAACGGCTAAAACAGTAGGTTTGGTGAGCGAGTGCTCCATTCGGAAACAGGTTCAGACGCAGAGAGCGGAGGTCGTGGGGGAAATGCTTCCTGTTAGCATTGACCCTACGGGAATAAGCGTGAACATAACGTTTAGAGGATTTGTGCTTAAAAAAGGCGTGTCTTTTGGAGATATGTACACTCCGATTGAGTTTAATCCGGATGATGACAGCATGATACAGAGCCAGAGAGTGGGGAAAATCCCGTATATAGAGATATACGATAAGAATTCAAACACCATTTTGGGTGCTACGGAGTGGGCTGTTATTACCAGTTTTGAAGAAAGCGTGAATAAACAAGGCTATGTTTCCATAAATTGCAGTTTTGAGGGGATAGGTTTCTTAAACGGAACTGATTATCCGACAACGGCTCTTTATCAGTAATGACTGTTCCAGATGGCGGAGACAAAACTCCGCTTTTTATTTTTCATAGAGGAGAGAGACATGGAAATAACTGAAGAAATAAAGAAAGAAAATATTTTAAGTGATGATGAACAGAAAGACCTTTTTTACACATTGCTTAGCGGAAAGACAATTAAGGAAACAATAGAAACAAGTCGGGGGAGTTTTGTTGTTAAATATCCCAAACAAAAAGATCTCTTGCTTATAGACAGGATTGTGGCGGAAATGAGAGGAGGAATAAACGCCTCTTTATTCAATGCGGAAGAAACGTTCAATATGCGGAAAGTCGCATTTTTAAACGTGGTGATAGAAAGCGGGGAAGCTTGGTATAACAATTTAAAAAACAAGAATAAAGCTTTTTCTTGGGAGGAGATGCCGGATGAGGACTTTGTGAATGAAGTCTTCTTTAAGGCATATATGTTTCGTCTTAAAATACAGAAAGAGCTTAAACCTAATGAGGGAGCGGGGAATAAAACCATATCTGACGGAGAGAGCGTTTCTTCTTCTATGGGGAATGGTATATTTGAGGGAATTGAGAAAACCTCTTAGCGATTATTACGAAGAGTTTTTGTTTTTTTTCTTTGAGTTCGCAAATTCTTACACAGAGGAAAGTGTTCGAGAAGGATATTTAAAAAAGAAAAAGGCGGAAACAGAAGACTTGTCAGAAGCGGAATTAAAGGAACTCGGATATACGAATAAAGACCTTTTAGAAGGCTTTTCGCAGGGAAATTCCCTTATAGGAAAATAAAAAGATGACAGACAGCAGAATCAGAATAACGGCGGAAACGACGGATGCGCAAACAAATATCGCAGCGTTAACTAAAGAGGTCGGACGTCTTACAAACGCTATGCAAGATTTGGCGGATAAAGGGGACTTCTCAGAGGCGGTAAACAACATCAGGAGTTTTGAAGAAACGCAGAAAGCGTTACAAGAAGCAAGAGGGAACACGCAAGGGATATCCGGAGAGAGCGGAGGATTTTCTTCATTTAGCAATGGTAGCGGTACGGGCGGTTTTAATGTTCCCGGGGCGGTAAGTGGAATAGGAAACTTGGCAGTAAGCGCAACGGATGGAAACGTATTTGGAACCGCTACCGGGCTCTTAAGCATGCTGGGGAAAGGCGGAGCCTTAGGCGGAGTTTTAGGTGCCGCCGCGCCATGGGTGGCTGGAATCGGGGCGGCACTGGGAGCCGCCGTTTTATACGTAAACCATAGAGCAAAACGGTTTGATTCCATAAAGGAACAAGCGGAAGATTTAAGACGCAATTTCGGACAGGATTTAGGAAGTTCTGATGTAAAAGAAAATGCAGAATATACAGTGAGAAACTGGGAAAGCGCTTTGGGATATGCGCAAGGATATATGCCCGGAAAAGAGTTCGCTGCCTTGATGAGTGAGGGCGGACGTTACGGAATAAAGAACGGAGATAAAGCCGGACAATGGGCGCAAAGTGTTGCGAGAGCTTCTAATTTTCTTGGGATTGATTCAGACAGTCTTGCTTCTTTTTCAGGCTTGATTGAACGCTTTAATGGAGAGGGAGAGGGGACCATCGCTTTAAACAGATTCGTTCAAGGAGGGAATTATCAAGGTTTGACGAAGAAGCAGCTGGAAGAGCTTCTTCCGGGTGTGCAAAACATACTTACAAGTAGCATTAACAACGGATATAAACGCAGCATTGAAGATATAATGAAAGATTTAAGCGCACTTTACAGGGCTTCCGGTTTTAGCGAGTTTTGGAAGGGCGAGCAAGGGGTAAGCCGGTATCAAAGACTTGAAGATGGTACGAAAAGTGCGGTAAATCTATCCAGTACGGAAGATGTTTTAATATTTAAGGCAGCATCCGATATCGCGGACGAGATGAGCGATGAACAGTTTGAAGAGCGTTTCGGGATGGACAAAACCAACTCTTATTTAGATGCGCAGATGATAATAGAGAGCGGGGAATTTACGAACGATATTGTACGCTCTTTTATTCAGAATTCTCAGAACGTACAAGACGAGACAGCGGTGATCGAAGCTCTTAAAAACCGTTTCGGCTTTAGCGTTATAGATGCAAGAACAGCACTTAAAGCATTCAAAGGAGACGCTGAAACTATAAACCTGGATACCAAGAAAGGTATAGAAGAATTCAAAACCATGTCTTATGCGGAGATTTCGGAAGAAAACGCAAAATCTCAGTTGCAAGCAGAGGGTGATTTGGACGCAGCGGAAATAAAAGAAAAAGCCAATTCTTTAATCTATGGTAAAAATCCGGAAGATAATTTATTTTTTAACTACGGACTTGCCAAATCCACGCAAAACACGAATTCCACTGACTTAAATTTTGAAAATCTTGAGACAGAAAAAATGACACAACCTTCTGAACAGGAATTAGCAAATGCTGTTAAACAAGGCGTAAAAGAAGGAATTGTTGAATCGTTAAAAAACGAAACGCTGACTTTGAACTTCGCTCTTTAATCAAAAAATGCGTTTTATTTTAACGGTCCGCTATAAAGTAAAATGCCGGTTTCTCAACATTGACGGGAGTTTTTTTTATGTATAAAATATAATCAGGTTTATTTAATTTCACTTGGAAACCGTAGTTTCAAAAATGAGAGGCGGCTATTAGCAAGGGCTAATAGTCGCTTTTTTTTAGTTGTTTTTTTAAAGGGTGAACAGAGAAAGGTAATGAATAGTAAGAACATATTTTATAACCGCCCCCAGCCGAGAGTTGAGTTTTATGCAAAGGATAATCCATATGCGGCTATTCAAGGCTTAAACTTTAATTTAACGGGAAACACATCGCTTCTTGCGTACTCTTTTACGAATCAAATAGGAAACACAGAGGGTTCTTTCTCTTTAACATTTCATCCAATCGGGGATATTTTCAGTAAAATTGAAAAACTTCAAATTGTGAAGATATACGAAAAGGAAGTTTTGGTTTTTGTAGGGGTCGTCAGAACAAAGCAATACACGGCTTCTATGAGCGGCGGCAGTTTAAACAGGGTTTTAAAAGTAAGCGGACACTCTTTAATCGGGTTAATCAATCGTTTTTATATCTCATTAGATCTAACCGCATGTGTTTTAACTGATAAATTGCAAACACAAAGTGCTCTTAAAAACAGGTTCACATCGGATTTAAGTAAAAAAGATACGATGAGAGAAGTTTTAGAAGCAGTGTGGACGGGTTTTAAAAATATTGCCAAATCTTACGAGCAAACTCCGGAGGTGTGGGAAATATTAGAGGATTTTTCGGGCTCATCAGACAGATTTTTTGACATATCGGATTCTTTAAAATTGGGCTACCCTTTGGGCTCTGTTTTCAATGAATACTCCACTCTTGATTTTTTCAGCCTTATAAATCGACTTATACCGACGGAACTTTATGAAAAATACGCTTACATAGACACGATAGAAGGGAATATGCGCTTAAGAATAAGAGAAGTCCCTTTTGGAGCCTCTTCTTGGGCAGGTTTAAAAAAGAGCGTTATAAATCCCTTGTTTGTTAAGAGTGTCTCCCTTACAGAAACGGACAATGAAGTGTATACGGTGTTTAACGCATATTTAAACGGATATCCCTTGGAAGAACAGAGATTACAGGTATTAAATGCGCAGAAAATAAAAGGAAGCACGGAAACAAAGGTTTATACGGACGGCTTTAAAACATACGGATACAGACCGCTTTTTATTTCGTTTTACGGGTACGACAGCGGAAAAGCAAACATAACTCCTGTAGAATCGATGATAGACGCAGGTAATAAACTAAAAAGCTACTACGGACGTTTGCAAGATATGCTGAAAGGATCTTTGCTGTTATCAGCAGGCGGAGAACCCGGAGAGGAGATGGAATTTATAAATGTCGGGGAGAGAATAG
>CAMKAB010000056.1 GCA_946410375.1 uncultured Spirochaetaceae bacterium | reverse complement strand
ACAGAGAGATTTTGTACGACGCGCTGGGCTGGAAAATAAAGACAGAAGACAAATCCTGAGAGACATCTTTAGCCGTTTCCAGAGGAAGGAAAGCGACGACAGCCCTTTGCAAACCGTCCCGGTCCGCAAAACAGGTCCGCGTGCCGTCATGCCTGCCGCCTCAATCACCGAGTTCAGGCTTGTCGCCATCTTAGTCCGCGACGACAGCCCTATGCAAACCGTCCATGCCTGCAAAACACGCCTGTGTGCCGTTATGCATACCGCCTCAATCACCGAGTTCGGGCTTATCGCCATACTAATCCGCGATGACAGCCCTTTGCAAACCGTCCCGGTCCGCAAAACAGGTCCGTGTGTCGTCTTACCTGCCGATTCAACCTTGCCTCAACCCGTAGAACACGCCCCGCTTCACTCTTTTTAGCATATAGGAATAAATCCGCGTCTCAATCCACCTAAACCGCCACGTTCGATGCTTTCAGTTTCTTGTATTCCACAATAATCAACACCAGATGAATCGCCGCGGTAACAGCCCAACTGATCGGATAAGAAATGAAAATGCATTCCAGCGTCGGCTTCAGCTTAAACGCCGTAAAAATCCAGACCATTCGGAATCCGCACACTCCGAGAAGCGTTACCGTGGTTGATAAGGCAGCCTTATTAAGGCTTCTCAGTATTCCCGATCCCAGTTCCATACCCATTTCAGTGATATACGGAATAAAGAAAATAAGGATTCTGAGCGTGGCTGAGCGCATAGCCAGTTCGTTATTATCCTGAATAAACAAGCCTAAAATCGGGTTTTTAAAGATAATAATAGACCACGTTACAAGAACCGTTAAGACGATGCCTACTAAGTACAGGTTCCAGATTACCGATTTAATACGCTTAATGAGCCTGGCCCCGTAGTGCTGACTCGTAAACGTGATACCGGCCTGCGTCATTGAACTCGAACACATGTTAGCGAACGACTCAACCGTTGTTGCGGCGGAATTCCCGTCTATAACAGCCGATCCTCCCGGACACAAAGAAGTGTTCACGCTGATAATGCAACTTTGAATCATCATGTTGCTTATGCTGAAAAGCGTACCCTGAAAGCCGGACGGCAAGCCGTTTTTCATGATGTCCTTACAGGCGATTCTATCAAATCTGAGATTTTGTAAGCTAAACTTACAAACAGAATTGATTCTTGACAATATGAACAATAGCACAAACGATGAAAGAAGAGTGGAAATCACCGTTGCCCAAGCCACTCCGTCCACCGACATTCCAAGCCCCACGACAAAGAAAAAGTTTAACGCAACGTTTAACAATCCCGAAAAAGACAGAACAATTAGCGGCGTTTTCGTGTCCCCCTTAGCCCTGAAAATCGATATGAGAAAGTTAGTAACGGAAACAAACGGTATACCGTACGAATAAATCCTTGTATATAAAGAAGATAAATAAAGAATGTTTCCTCTGTTTCCCATAAGGCGGAGCACCTTCGGACAAAGCACAAGAGAAATAATCATAAGGATAAAACCAACAATCGCAGAGAGAATAACCGATGTATGCACCGCAGTTTGCACACCTGCGTCGTTTTTTTCGCCTATCCTCCGCGCCACGATTATACCGGTTCCGATACTCAGTCCCGCACAGATATTCAATATGAAATTCAGCAGCGCCACCGTTGTTCCGATTGACCCCAAAACGCCCTCAACCTTTGAATAACCCACCACAATCATATCCGCCGCGGAATAGAGATTCTGAAGCATATTCGTACACATCAAAGGGAAAACAAACAGTATGATGTTTTTAACAATGGGTCCGCCGATTATATCTATATCTTCTTTTCTTCTCATGTTTTACACTCTTTTTTTACCGTTTTTAGTGTCTTCCGCAGCCGATTCGTCGGAAATACGGAGTCATATTACTTCCTTTTTTCTTATAATACAACAAAACAAGTTCTGTTAATCCGGAAAGTTTCGGCTTCATGTCCTTCGGTCCTCCCTCGGCTACATACCCTCCGCTCCTCCTTCGGCTTCATGTCCTCCACTCCTCCCTCGGCTTCATGTCCTCCGCACATCATTCAGCTTCAAATCCTTCGCTCCTCCTTCGGCTTCATATCCTCCGCATAACATTCGACTTCATGTCTCCCGTGAATCACCATAATCCGCCTGAAAAGGATTCTCAGACCGACTCGCCCCCGAAAAAAAGATTTCGAAACTTTCTTTCGCAGCAAATACGAAAAACATCCGGAAAATAATGTAAAAAAATTTTTTTTCTGTTATCATGAAAAAGCAATATTATTTGCAAAAAAATATTTCATTTTAAGGAGAAAGTATGGCGGATTTTACTGAAAAATTTTCACTGAAAGGCAAACTTGCATGGGTAACGGGCGCCAGCTACGGTATCGGTTATGCAATCGCACTCGGTTATGCGAAAGCAGGTGCTAAAATCGTATTTAATTGCAGACATCAGGACGGCTTGGAAAAAGCGCTTGAAAATTATAAAAAAGACGGTGTAACCGACGTTAAGGGTTATATCTGCGATGTTACGAAGGAGGATGAAGTCATCGACCTCGTAAAGAAAGCTGAGGCGGAATTCGGACAGTCCGTAGACATTCTTGTGAACAACGCCGGAATTATCAAGAGAATCCCGATGACGGAAATGTCCGCAGAAGATTTCAGACAAGTGATTGATATTGACCTCACATCCGCGTACATTACATCAAAAGCGGTAATTCCTGCGATGATTAAAAAAGGTCACGGAAAAATTATCAACATCTGTTCAATGATGAGCGAACTCGGCAGAGAGACTGTGAGCGCCTACGCTGCGGCAAAGGGCGGACTCAAAATGCTCACCAAAAACATCTGTTCCGAATACGGGAAGTACAACATCCAGTGCAACGGCATAGGTCCGGGCTATATAGCCACACCGCAGACCGCACCGCTCAGAGAGCGTCAGGCGGACGGCTCGCGGCACCCGTTTGACAGCTTCATTATCGCAAAGACTCCGGCTGAAAGATGGGGCACGCCGGAAGACCTCATGGGTCCTGCGGTATTCCTCGCAAGCGACGCTTCCGACTTCGTAAACGGACATATCCTTTACGTAGACGGCGGAATCCTTGCTTACATCGGCAGACAGCCGAGCTGAGCTGCTGGTTCGCAAAAGTTTTCATAAACAAAAACAGGCGTTTCCTGAGTGTTGCGCCTGTTTTTTTTACGCCTGATAGCGTACAAAGGATCATATAATCCGCAAAAAAAATTCGTGCGGCGTTATTTTCCGCCGCACGAATCAAACATGCTTCAAGTAAAGAATAAAGCCGGTTTTCCAAAGCTTTTTCCCGGATTAGAACTCCTGCGGAATAACACCTTCTGTTTAATAATCCGCAGAAATTTCAGATGAACATTTTCTTTAAACGGCAACATGGCACCGAAGAAAATCATATTTCCGGGAATCAAAACCGCTGAAACATGAAAAACGATCTCAAAATCGCCGCCTTTTACTCGCCGGAGTAAATTACTATTTTTCCGCCGACGACGCCGAGCCTTACATGTCCGTTTTCGCCCGTGCTTTTCTGCAACAGACGAAGGGCAAGAGGATTTTCAATATTGTTTTGAATTGCTCTCTTTAACGGTCGCGCTCCGTAGTCGGGATCAAAACCCGCCTCTGCAATATTCTTTACCACGTCGTTATCCCACTCAAGCTCAACGCCCCTCTCCTTCAGTCGTTCCTTTAAACGCTCCAACTGGAGAACGGCGATCTTACTAATCTCCTCTTCTCCTAATCGGTTAAAAATCACAACCTCGTCAATTCTGTTGATGAACTCAGGCTTAAACGACGCCTTTATTGCGCTCAAAACAGCCTCGCGACCTTCCGCCTCTCGCCCGCTATCGCATAAATCCAAATACTCACGCGCACCCAAATTGCTCGTCATAATGATAACCGTGTTCGTAAAGTCCACAAGTCTACCCTGACTATCGGTAAGTCTGCCGTCATCAAGAACCTGCAAAAGAATGTTGAACACATCGGGATGAGCTTTCTCAATCTCGTCAAAGAGAATCACCGAATACGGACGCCGTCGCACAACCTCCGTGAGTTGTCCTCCCTCGTCGTAGCCGACATATCCCGGCGGCGCTCCGATTAAACGGGAAACCGAAAACTTCTCCATATACTCGCTCATATCGATTCGTGTAAGCGCTTTTGCATCATCAAAGAGAAATTCTGAAAGAACCTTTGCGAGCTCCGTTTTTCCGACTCCGGTAGGACCGGCGAAAAGGAACGATCCGAGAGGTCTGCCGGACTCCGCAATGCCGCTCTTATTACGTCTAATCGCATTTGAAACGGCGCTTATTGCGTTTTTCTGACCGATAACCTTCCGTCCGAGCGTCTCTTCAAGATTCACATACTTCTCAGCCTCGCCCGTTTGCATTTTGCTCACCGGAATCCCCGTCCAGGAAGAAACAATCTTCGCAATATCTTCCTCCGTGACCTCTTCCCTGAGGAGAGGCTCTTCTTCCTTCTCGATAACTTCTTTTTTGTCTATTGAAGGAGACGTCCCCGTAAAGCCTGAGTTTTTTTCTCCGTTCGCCGAACCTTCTCCCCGTGAGCCGGCAGCAGACGAATCTTTCCTGTTCAGCTCGTCCAGCTCTCTTTGCAAAGCGGGAATTTCTCCATGCAAAATCTCTGCGGCACGGGAAAGATTACCCTCCCTCTCCGCCGTTTCTTCCGCCGATTTCAGCTCTTCAAGCCTGCTCTTAAGAGAACGGATTTTTTCAATGGATTCACGTTCATTCTGCCATCTCAAATGCATTCTGTCTCGCTCGGACTTTAAGTTTGCAACCTCTTCGTTCAGCTTTTCCAGCCGTGCGCGGCTTGACGCATCATCTTCTTTGGAAAGAGCGTTCTGCTCAATCTTCAATTTTAATAAACGCCTTTCCAAACGATCCAGTTCTTCCGGCTGACTTTCAATTTCCATCTTCATGCGGGAAGCAGCCTCATCTATCAAATCAATCGCTTTATCCGGCAAAAAACGGCTTGTTATATACCGATTACTCAGTGTTGCCGCGGCAACAATGGCATCATCGGTTATTCGAACGCCGTGGTGCACTTCGTACCTGTCCTTCAAGCCTCTCAGAATGGCGATTGTGTCCTCAACCGTAGGTTCGGAAGCGTATACAGGCTGGAATCTCCGCTCAAGAGCTTTGTCTTTCTCTATGTACTTTCGATACTCGTCAAGCGTTGTGGCGCCTATGGCGTGCAGATCTCCCCTCGCCAAAGCCGGCTTTATCAGATTGGAAGCATCGGTACTTCCTTCAGCCGCACCCGCCCCCACGATCGTATGAAGCTCATCAATGAAAAGTATGATTTTTCCATTGCTCTGGGTCACGGCGTTAATCACCGCTTTTAAACGCTCCTCAAACTCTCCTCTGAATTTCGCTCCTGCGACAAGAGCTCCCATATCAAGAGATAAAAGCCTTTTATGCTTCAAAGACTCGGGAACATCGCCGTGGGTTATTCTTTGTGCAAGTCCCTCCACAATGGCTGTTTTTCCGACTCCGGGTTCACCGATTAACACCGGGTTGTTCTTTGTTTTTCTGGATAAAACCTGCATTACCCGGCGGATTTCCTCATCTCTGCCGATAACCGGGTCCATTTTTCCCGTTCCGGCTAAAAGCGTTAAATCCTTGCAATACTTTTCAAGAGCGTTGTAGTTCGCTTCCGCTTCTTCTCCCGCGGCGCGCTCCGTTCCGCGCACGCTTTGAAGCGCAGACATGAGACTATCCCGGGTTATTCCCAAAGCTGTAAATGCGTCTTTCAGTACGCTTCCGTCTCTTAAAAAGGCGAGAAGCACGTGTTCCGTACTCACAAAATCGTCTTTAAAACCCGCCGCTTCTTTTTCAGCCTCGTCCAGCGTTTCGTATAAACTTACGCTGAGCCTCGGAGTGCTCATGGCCCCGCTCACGCTCGGAAGCGAAGAAATAAGGCTTTGAGCCTTCTCTTCCGCTCGTTTTACATCAGCCCCCGCTTTTTCCAGGAGCGGAACGGTTATCCCCTCTTTCTGCGACAACAGGGAAGAAAAGAGGTGCGCTTCCGTTATTTCAGGATTTCCGTGCTTCAATGCGATGCTATTTGAGTCCTGCAATGCTTCTTTTAATTTATTTGTAAATTTGTCTATATTCATAAAAAGCCTCCCGAAGGTGTCGTTTTAAGGTCTGCGAGCTATCGGTTTCCGTATTT
>CAMKAB010000055.1 GCA_946410375.1 uncultured Spirochaetaceae bacterium | reverse complement strand
TTTATGGTATCTGGCTTTTTCTATATTGAACGTAGGTCCGAGACCCGCCCCTATGCTTGCAATAATAGGCTGGAGCTTATCATTGTTCGCAACCTTTTCTTCCCGGGTACGTTCAACATTAAGCATTTTTCCCCACAGTGAAAGAATCGCCTGAGTTTTTCTGTCTCGTCCCTGATTCGCCGAACCTCCTGCGGAATCTCCCTCAACGATGAAAATTTCCCTGTTAGCAGGATCTTTATCGGAACAATCGGAAAGTTTGCTCGGAAGGGAAGTGTTGTCCGACTTCTTTCTTTCCCTTTCACGAGCGTTCTGAGCGGCTATTCTCGCTCTTGCCGTGTTAATAAGCTTGTCTAACAAAACATCAATCACAGCAGGATTTTCATCAAAATAATCATTCAGCTTTTCTGTTATGAAAGACTGAACAAGGCCCTGCACAAATGTGCTTCCGAGTTTTGTTTTGGTTTGTCCCTCAAACTGCGGATGAGCAAGCTTAACGGAAACAACTCCGGTAAGTCCCTCGCGAACATCCTGGTTGATTCCTTCCAAAAATGACGAGCTTTGAATAAATTCCGTTATTTTCTTATCTTTTTTGTAATGGTCCGTCGTAGTGATTCTCTTTTTAAACACCGCTGAAAGACCGCTCGTAAAGCCTATTTGATGGCGTCCGCCCTCGCGGGTGTTTATATTATTTGCAAATGAGTAAATCCTTTCGTCATAACGATCCGTGTATTGAAGGGAAATTTCAATCTCAGCAGTTCCCGCATCGTTTGAGCGCGTTCCCTCAAAATAAACAGGTTCCGTCCCCTCTGGAATGCTTTTATTGTTCTTCGTAAGATACGTTACGAAATCCTTTATTCCGCCCTCAAAACAGAAGTGTTTCTCTATTGTTCCTCCGACAGGATTCGCAGGATCCGCATCTGAAATATCCGGCCTGTCGTCGTAAGCGTTTATTTTAATTCCCTTATTAAGGAAAGCGAGTTCTCTGAAACGCTCGCAAAGCACGGAAAAATCAAAATTATCAGTTTCCATAACATGGGTCTTGTCGCTTTCCGATGTTTTTGCATCCGGATGGAATGTTATAGTGGTGCCGGTTCTCGGACGCCCGTCCTCTCCGATAGGAGCTTCTCCGATAACAGTCACCGGACCGTCCGGAATACCTGTTTTGTACGTTTGTCTGAAAATTTTCCCTTCGCGATATACCGTGGCTTCCATATGATCGGAAAGGGCGTTAACCACGCTCACACCGACTCCGTGAAGACCGCCGGACACCTTATATCCGCCGTCTCCGAATTTTCCTCCGGCATGAAGATTGCACAGAGCAAGCTGCAAAGCGCTGACTCCCTCTTCCTTATTTATACCCGTGGGTATTCCGCGTCCGTTGTCCTCAACGGTGACAATATTGCCTTTTTCAATGCGTATGTTTATTTCCGTACAGTATCCCGCCACTGCTTCATCAATACTGTTATCCACAACTTCATACACCATATGATGAAGTCCTTCGGGTCCGGTTGTTCCGATATACATACCCGGAGTATTTCTCACCGCCTCTAGTCCGTGCATAACGGTTATGCTTTCTTCATTATAATCAGCAGTAACCCTTCCTATATTTTCATCTTCCAAAACACTGTCGCTATACTTTTCTTCACTCATCTTTCTTTCCTTAAGGTTATATTCATAAAAAATAAAGAACTCTCCGGCTTTTTTCGTAATTTTTCTCTTTGATAACGGAAGACTCCCGCCTTTTTTTAAAGAAAAAATATCACCCGTTAAAGCTCCATTCTGAAAATTTTATTTACCTTTATTCTATGCGCATAAAACGCATATTTTTTTAAATCCATAAACTATATATAATATATATGCGATACACGCGACATGATACCATTTATACAAAATCTTGAAAAGGTACCTTGAATTATAATTATAAGTGATACAAGTGCTTTCCCATTGCGGCTCAAACGATATTATTCCTCTTTTGTAAAATCACCTGATAAACACTTAATAAATTGACTGAACGGCTCGAATACGAATTTCTTCCCCTTGAAAAAATTTCCGTTTCCACTATAACATTTAAATAGCGACACGGAGAAAAAAATGAATGACATTGCAGTGATATGGGCGGAAGTATTATCCGGCATTAAAAATCAAATTCCTCAAAGCGAGTTTCAAACATGGTTTAACCATATTTCCTTAGCGGACGAAAAAGAAGGCGCCGTTATTCTCTCCGTTTTGAACGTTTTTGAAAAAAACAAAATACTTTCTTCATATAAATCGCTGATTGAAAGAGAGTTTGCCAATCTCGGAAAAAACGTCTCTGTTTCCGTTATCACAAAACCTGACAGTGTGAATAACGTTTCGTTGCATACGCAAAATATCCGAAACAATAATTCTTTTTCAAACGAAAAAAGAGACTTTCAACCATTTGCATATACTCAAAACGAAAATCCGTCCGTTTCTTCTGCGTTTAATTCTTCGTATATGAACGAAAACTCCGATAAAACAGCACCTGCGCAGAACACGGATTATAAAGCCCAATCAAATTCTCAGGTATATTATCAGACTGATAATCAGATATCACAAGCAAGCAGTCAAACATCTTCTCCGGCAGTTCAAGCGCAAACAACCGTACAAACAAATAAGGAACCTGTTCAACCGAACAGCACCCTTAATCCGAGTTATACTTTTGAATCATTCGTTCCGGGAGACAACAGCATACTCGTTTATAACGCCTGTCTGGTCATATCAAAAAATCCCGGCAACACATATAATCCGTGTTTGATATACGGAGGAGTAGGGCTTGGAAAAACCCATTTGATTCAGAGCATAGGAAACGCGATATACAACAATAATCCGAAGAAGAAAATTCTTTACACAACAACGGAAAACTTCACAAACGATTTTTTTGAAAATCTTTCTCAAAACTCAATGAACGTTTTCAGAAACAAATACAGAAAAGTATCCGTTCTTCTTATTGACGATATTCAGTTTCTTTCCGGAAAAACACCGAAACTTCAGGAAGAGCTTTTCAATACGTTCAATGATCTTTACGACACCGGTCAGCAGCTTGTTTTCACCTGCGATCGCCCGATAGAAGAATTAAAAGACATAACGGAAAGACTCAGATCACGATTTACCCGCGGTTTTTACGCAGATATTCAACCGCCTAGTTATGAAACAAGACTCGCTATCATTCAAAGAAAATGCGCAATGCAGAATTTCAACTTAAGCAGGGAAATTATGGACTTCATAGCCACAAATATTATCCGCAATGTAAGAGATCTGGAATCCTGCATAACAAAACTCAAAGGATATTGCGAACTCATTAAAGATCCTCCTTTAAGTTTGGAAAAAGCCAAAGATCTTCTGAAAAACAATATTTTCTACAGTACGGATACCACCGGAATAAAAATGGACGAAATAATAAAAGCCGTGGCGGATTCAATGGGTGTGGAAGAAGAAGATATTAAAGGCACAAATCGCTCTAAAAAAATCCTAAAAGCACGCCAGATTGCAATGTATCTCTGTACGAAAATTTTAGGAGAAAACACATCCTCAACGGAAATTGCGCGTGAATTCGGCGGAAAAAACCATACCTCCGTTCTTCATAATGTGGAAAAAATAGAACAGGAATTAAAAGATCCGAATAATACGATTCAAAGTATTATTGAAAGATTGACCGAACAAATTAAGCTTAATTCAAAAAAATAACCATGTGCATAAGTTGATAATAGAAGCAAATAAGTTGTGCATAAATGCGAATTTAAAGAAAATCTTTTTTTTATTTTTACACTCTATTAACACGATTTAAAATTTTCTTAATTTTTAAATTTTTTCTACATAAGAAATTAAAAAGTTATGAACAATTTTAACAGCACTACTACTTCTACTTTAAAATTAAAATTCATATTAGAAGAAGCAAAACGTTGTGCAAAACTTAAAAAAATCTTCACCCTTTAAAATTTTTTTAAAATAGAATTTACACAATTCCCGGCATACACCTGACACGGCTTATAAAAATAATTTTTCTTTCTTTCACATTAAAGAAAAATCACATAGAATGATAATCAACGCATATTATAAAAAGGAGAAAAAGTATGAAATTTATTTGCAACAGAGATGATTTATTAAAAGAATTGAATAATGCAAGAGATTTTGCAGCTCAAAAAAATGCGCTTTCCATACTTTCAAATGTTTATTTAAATTTAAACGAAGATAATTTAACCATAAAAACCACTGATCAGAAAACAGGTTATAAATCGGTCTTCACCGTTCAGGGAATAGAAGGAGGAGAAATCACTGTTCCGTGCGATAAATTCACTGATATTTTAAAAACCCTTCCTTCCGCTAATATTGTTTTTGAAAGATCGGAAGAAGAAAAATTTTCCATTAAACCTGAGAATTCGGCAATTGAATTTTCGCTCAGAGTAATGGATGCATCTTCATTTCCTGTTGTTGAAATGCCTTCCGATGAATCTTATTTCAAAATTTCCAGGAAAAATTTTACGGAAATGATAAATCAGGTGATTTTCGCAGTAAGCGATGATGAATCAAAATTCGCAATGACGGGTGCATTGCTGGAAAGAACGGAAGATTCCCTTATTATGGTTGCCACCGACGGAAGAAGGCTTTCCTACATAAACAGAAAACTGGAAGAGAACCTTCCCGAATTCAATAATGTTATTATTCCCGCGAAGTTTTTGGAAATGATTCGCAAAAGATCGGATAATGAAGGAGATTTTGAAATAAGCGTTACTTCGACTTCAATCTTTGTTAAAATCAACAACTACGTTATTTTTTCCAATTTGATAAATAACGAATTTCCGGCGTATAAGAGGGTAATTCCGAATAATCAGACAAAAACCTGCGTTATTGAAAAAGATGTTTTGGAATCAGCATTAAAGAGGGTTTCGTTGCTTGTTGAAAATAAGTTTAAAAAGGTGAAATTTGCTTTCTTTAATAATAAACTGATGATTTCAACGGAGGATTCCGATATAGGTTCGGGAAAAGAGACGATAGATTGCGAGTATTTCGGAGATGATTTACAGAGCGCGATGAATTTCTCCTATATTTTAGGTCCTCTTAAGGCAATTAACAGTAAAAAAATTAAATTTTCCTTTACTGAAGGAAACAGACCTTTTACTCTTACGAGCGAACCGGAAGAGGATTTCCTTCATGTGATTATGCCGATGAATCTGGTGTAAGGGCGCAGAAAAACGCATAGCGATGCCGTACAGGTAAAAAATTTAAGTAAATGCTTATAAACAAACTGGTTATTAAAAATTTCAGAAACATAAAAAACCTTGTATTAGACACGTCTGCGCGACGTGTCATTTTACGTGCGGAAAACGGACAGGGAAAAACTAATTTGCTTGAAGCGTTATATTTGCTCTGCTACGGCTCTTCTTTCAGAACGAATAATTTGAAAGATTGCATTAACTATGATTCGTCGTCGTTTTATCTGAAATCTTTTTACAATGAGGATTTTTTGTTTGATAGAAATACGGAAGTTTTTGTAAGTAAAGAAAATATGAAAGATAACCTGCAAAATAATTTCCTTCTTTCTAAAGCATTTTCATCTTCCAGGATTTTAAAAATCATAAAGATCGATTCAAAAGAGATAAAAGACAGGTCGGAGCTTATTTACAACATACCGTGTATTGTTTTTTCTCATGATGATATTGAATTTATCCGGGGAGAACCGGAATCCCGAAGGCGCTTTTTTGATCAGATAATGACTATGTACGACAAGACATTTTTTGATTACCAAAGAAAATACAAGCAAATACTGAAACAAAGGAACATATCGTTAAAAGAAGAAAAACACTCTCTTTTGGATATTTACGATTTGAAGCTAGCCTCATACGGTTTGTATTTGATAAAGGAAAGAAAACGGGTTTGCGCTATGTTTTCCGAGATTTTTTCTCCGTTGTACAGCGAAATTTCAAATGATGATAAAAAAATCAAAATAGAATATAAACCGTCGTGGAGAGAAGACATAACCGAAGATGAAATTGTCGAAAAACTTTACTCCCAGCGCGATATTGACATGAAAATGAAAAGCACGACCTCCGGTCCTCACAGGGACAAATTCTTGATAACTGATAAGAACGGTTTATTTGTGAACAGCGCTTCAACCGGACAGATGAGGCTTGCTTCAGTTGTTCTCCGTTCACAAATTCTTGATAACTGATAAGAACGGTTTATTTGTGAACAGCGCTTCAACCGG
>CAMKAB010000054.1 GCA_946410375.1 uncultured Spirochaetaceae bacterium | reverse complement strand
GAACGATATCGGCGTTTTTAAGCTGAGGTGTCATCGTATTATCTATAATCAAGCGCGTAAGCCCGGAAAAAACACCTGTGAGCGTCTTGTACGTATTTGCCGTCACCACGATTTTTCCGCTCACATTCTGCGCAATCACAATATCGTAGCCCATATCGCGAGCAAGGTTTATCGGCATATTATCAACCATTCCGCCGTCGAAGTAGAGGGAGTCTCCTATCTTTTTCGGAGAAAAAACAAACGGAATGCTCATGCTCGCTCTCATTGCGTCCACGAGAGATCCTTCCTCGAAAATCTTCGCTTTTCCGTTTATCGCATCCATCGCAACGCATCTGAATCTCACAGGAAGGTCATCAAACGAGATATCATCCGGAACGTTGCCCAAATAGCTGTAAAAAAAATTCATTATCTTGTAGTCGTCAATCAAACCGTTAATTCCCGCAATTCCGTTCTCAACGGAGATCGAGAGTCCCTGACCGTGGTAATTGAACGGCTCTTTCAGTTCCTTATAGCCCGAAGTTTCAACCTCGGTGAAAAGCTCCATAAGGTTGTTTTCCCGCACTATTTTTTTTATCTCTTCCGGAGTATAGCCCGCCCCGTACAATCCTCCGATTAACGCGCCGATACTCGTTCCGAGAACGCAGTCTACAGGTATTCCCAGTCTTTCCAGCTCTTCCAGCAGAGCGATATGGGTAATTCCCTTAGCTCCTCCGCCCGCAAGCACAACCGCTACTTTCGGACGGGATTCTCCCGATCCTCCCTTTCCGCCTGCAAAAACGGATGAGAAAACAAACAACAACAAAATAAGTACCGCTAACAACCTTTTCATTCAAAAAACCCGTCCTTTATCCATGAATTACCGTTTATGAAAGAGAAGAAATCCATTTCCTTCTTTGAAGGAAGCTGCAACGCGTTTATCCATAGTAAACCGTCCCTACAAAGTACGCCGATCCCCCTGTCCCGCCGTATAGCAACCACTGAACCCGCTCTGAAGTCCGTTCTAACGGAGTCCTCGCACGAATCGGGATTATCAATATAGTCAAACCCGCCCCAAACTCCGGTGATAAATATATCCCGCGCCTCGCCGGTACCGGATGGGACAAACCGCGCCGAGGCTTTCGGCCACTCATACAATGCTCTGATTTTGCAATGAACGTCCTTAACGTTCTGTGAAAAATCCAGGGAACAATCCGACTTTTCAAGCATTTTGCAATACACGGGCTCGCCTGTTTGCTTCGCCTTTGAACCATCTCCCGAGAAAACTTTTCGCAGCTCTTCCGGCACGAAAAAAGACGCCTTCTCAGCCACGAGAGAAGAGAGAGTCATAGAAGTCTCCGTGCCCGTAAGAGGGAAAGAACACGACGCATAAATATCTCCCGAGTCCATCTCAAGACCTATTTCCTGCAAAGAAACGACGGCCGTTTTCAGTCCGCACCGCACAGTTTCCTGAATCGGAGAAGGCCCCCTGAAAACAGGCAGAGCCGAGGGATGGACGTTAAAAGTCCCTTTCGGAAAAAGAGAGAGAAACTTAGGTCCGAAAATCTTACCGAAAGCGAAAGAGACAAGAGTGTCCGCTCCGATTTCCTTAACGCGTTCCCGCGCTTCCGTTCTGAGCGTTTCAAATTGAAGAACCGGTATTCCCGCTTTGAGAGCGGCTGATTTAACGGGGCTCGGAACAAGGGCTTTTGAACGCCCGCGCGGTTTATCCACGGAAGTAAGCACCCCGACCACCTCAAAATCACGTACCAGCGCATTTAAAAGAGGAACTGCTATATCCGGAGTTCCGGCAAATAAAATCCGATGGCTCACCCTTATCTCCTCTTCCTGCTCTTCTTTTTTCGGTTCTTCTCCTTTTCATATCGGGAAAGAAGAATTTCCCTGTCTGCTTCCGATAATCTGTCAATAAACAGCCGTCCTTCCAAATGATCGTACTCGTGCTGAATCGCACGCGCCAGCAAACCGTCCGCTTTTAAAGTGAAGGGGCGACCCGTTTCATCCTGCGCCTGCACGGCGACCCTCGAAAATCGCGAAACTTCCGCATATTGTCCGGGGATACTCAAACACCCCTCTTCGTTCACCGTTTTCTCGGCGGAAGTCTCCACAATAACCGGATTTATAAACGCTTTCTTTATGTTATCCCCCGGAATTTCAATCACGAAAAGGCTTTTCAGCACTCCGACCTGCGGACCCGCGAGCCCCACGCCCTCCGCCTCTTCCATTGTTTCAAACATCGCGTCAATAAGAATTTTCAAAGAATTATCGAAAACCGTTACTTTTTCCGTTTTTTCGCGGAGCACTTCATCTCCGACTTTTACAATATCCAACATATTAAAATACTAACTCAAAAAAAACGTCTGTTCAATCGTATAAACTCAGCGGTAAATACCGTTATTCCCTGATTCCGACGAAACATTGCGAATAAGTGCTCTCACATCATCTCCACGGGATCCACATCAACTTCCCTGATCACCCCGCGCGACGGCTTCACTTCGCCGATAACTTTCCAGATTGCGGAAATAATCGCACTGATATTTTTTCCGCGCGCAAGAACATGGTACCGCCAGTTCTTATTTATCTTTTCTATGGCGCACTCGTCTTCCCCGTATACCTCAAAGTCTTTCGCATACCCCCGAAGCGCTTCGGCGAACGAATGCGAATCCGCCTGCACAGCTTTTAAGTCGGAAGACCTGAAAAGAATATTCACCATCCTTGAAAACGGAGGGAATCCCGTGTCGCGTCTTATGTTCAATTCATTATCGAAAAAGGAATTGATGTCAAAACTGCACGCTTTTTCAATCGCCGTATTACCCGGCATACCGGTCTGGATTACCACCTCTCCGTCCTCGGAAGCGCGTCCGCTTCTCCCCGAAACCTGCACAAGAAGACTGAACGTGCGCTCATCCGCTCTGAAATCAGGCATAAGGAGGGAGCTGTCCGCCGCCACGATTCCAACCAGCCTCACGCCCGGGAAATTCAGCCCTTTCGCAATCATCTGCGTTCCCAAAAGTATCTGCGTTTGCCCACGTCTGAACGAGTCTAAAATCAGCCGGATATTCTTTCTGTCGGACGAGACGATATCCGTGTCCAATCTCGCCACCCTGTATTCGCGAAAAAGCGTTTCCGTTTCCGTTTGCAATCTCTCCGTGCCGAAACCGGAATACATCACATCCAGCGATCCGCACTCGGGACACACCTTTATCGGGGGCTGCGTATGTCCGCAATAATGGCACACCATAACGCCTTTTTTCTTATGGTACGTCATACTCACATCGCAATTCGGGCATTTCAGCGTGTATCCGCAACTTTTGCAATGGAAAAAATAACTATAGCCGCGCCGGTTCAAAAACAGGATAACCTGGTGACCGCGCGAAAGAGTCTCCTGCATTTTTTTATACAGAACGCTCCCGATTATCCCTTTTTCGCCAGTCATATCCGCCACCGTTACCCGCGGCATTTTTCCCCCGCCTACCCGTTTTGTTAAATCCAGTCTCACGACGCTCTTTTCTTCCCGCATGAGGCGCCACGCTTCAAGAGACGGGGTTGCGCTTCCCATAACGAGAACCGCTTTCGAATCCCGGGCTCTCCACTGAGCCACCTGACGAGCATGATAACGGGGGTTATTCCCGCTTTTGTAAGATGTTTCATGCTCTTCGTCTATAATTATCATTTTGAGATTCTTACACGGAGCGAAAACAGCGCTTCTCGCCCCGATAATCAGGGAAATCTCGCCTTTTTGAATTTTTTTCCACTGCGTCATCCGCTGGGATGCGGTAAGAGCGCTGTGAAGAATAGCCACGCTGTCCTTAAAACGAGTCAGAACCTGCTGCGCCAGCTGATGCGTCAGCGTTATCTCGGGAACAAGATATATAACCTGCCCGCCCTCGGCGATAACATGCTCGGCAGAGCTTAAAAACACCTCGGTTTTTCCCGATCCGGTTACGCCGTAAAGGTAAAACATGCCGCTTTTTGCGCTATTTATCGTATTTATTGCGTGAACCTGCTCATCGGTGAGTTCTATCACGGCATTTTGAACCGGGTTATCCCCCGCAAGAGACGCCAAAGACACATCCCTCTTTCCGCCGGGTACCATGGCGTCCAACACCTCTCCGCGTGAGGAAAAATAAAAATACTCCATCCAGAGCGCAAGCCTCCGCTCCGCGTCTCCGAACACCGGCTCCTTGTCTATCAACCTTTCGATTTGCTTGATTTCAAAGTTCGCGTCAGAGGGTCTCTCGTCCATGATTTCCACAACATATGCGGTAAGTTTTCTGCCCCCGAACGGGACCTTGACCCGCACGCCCGGTATGACGCGCATTTCTTCATCATCGAACGAATAAATGAAATCACGTTTCAGAGGCACGGGAACAGCGCAAAGAGCATAACGAATCATTTTCTTACAATATCAAGATTTAAATATCGGGCGAGTTTTTGAAGATCCGCCCACACCGCGCGTTTCAGAGATAAATCCTTCAAAACATCTTCAGGATGGTAGGTGCATATCACGGGGTACATCATGTCGTAAAAGAAAAATTTTCCCCGATTATTCTCAATGTTCGTCTGTCTGAGCCCCATAAGGACTTCCAGGGACGTTTTTCCGAGACAAAGTATTGCGCGGGGCTTTATGAGGTTTATCTGCTGCTTCAAGTAAGGAAAACACGAACGCACTATCCGGGATTCGGGAAGAACATCCCGACAGCGAGCGCTGCATTTTATCACATTGCAAAGATACACATTCTTTTCCCTGGATAGCGAAATCGCCCTGAGCCACGCATCAAGAAACGCCCCCGATTTTCCCGAAAAAAGAATGCCGCTCTCCTCGTCCTCTTCCGAAGAAGAAAAACCGACAACCATCAAAACCGGATTCTCATGCGCTCCGCTCCCGAAAAGAACGCCTTTCCGTTCCTTGGAAAGCGCGCAAAGCCCGCAGCCTTTTGCATATGTTTCCAGTTTTCCGTAATCCATATTCAAGCGGGAATCTTCGTCTCTGTCCTCAGTTGCCTGAACTATGACTTTTCTCTGCTTCAAGGCTTCTTCCGTTTCAAAGACCTCTTTTTTCAAGCCCATAATTTTTAAAGCGGTGTCTGTAAAGCTGCGATTCTTACCGGGAAAAGATAAACCACCCTGCACAGCGTCTTTAAAGAGATCAATAATCTTATCCGTACTTCTCAGCGCATCTTCCAGAGATACCATTCTGAGCCTTGTGTCATTATCCATTTCCATTCCCTGCAGGCAAAAAACGCCGAAACATCCGCCCGATTGACATTAAAGGACCTTGAACTCCCTGTTTAATTTTTTCCGTACGCTTCCTCAAACCACGCATACTCGGCAGGGTCGTAACTCACTCTCCAAAGGTAAAGGCCGTCCGACGGAGCCGTTTTTCCGCATTTGCTCCTATCCTTCATATCAAGCAAAGCCTGAAATTCCTCAGCCGTTTTTCCTTCTTTCGCCGCTTGAAGCATGCTTCCCGCAAGCGAACGAACCATTCTGTACAAAAAGGCGTTCCCGCATATTTTGTATTGTAGGATTTTTTTCCCATACATACAAGTAGTAAAACAAAACTCCGATTCGTATATATCCCTGAATTTGCTTTCCGATAAATCCTTTACGCAGGAATACGTTGTAAAATCATGGGTTCCGATAAGCTTTTTCGCATAGGAATTAAGTACGTTCACATCAGGGAACGCATCCAAAAGAGTTATTCCGCCGTTGAAAAAAGGAATCACGGAAAAATCATCCGTGCAAAAATACCGGTATTCGCGAGCCATAGCACTGAATCGCGCATGAAAATCGCGTCCGGCTTCCCATGCTTTCAACACGCGGACATCCTTAGGCAAAAACGCATTTAATCCGCCATAGAATGCCGAAGTCGGAATAGAAGATTCGTCAATTTCTATGTGAGCGCACTGCCCCATTGCGTGAACTCCGCTATCAGTTCTGCCGCGCCCCTGCACCTCTATGCCGTCCTGACGGGTGAGTTTATAGGCCGCTTTTTCTATCTCTTCCTGAACGGTTCTCTCGTTTTTTTGCTTCTGCCAGCCCGCAAAACCTGTTCCGTTGTACGACACGATAATCCCGATTCGTCGTCTTCCCTCTTTTGCACTGAATTTTTCAGGCCTGCGCCAGTCTTTCCGCGCCATATGCACCTTCCGCTTCCCGTTATCAAATACTAATTCACAGGTAAATGATTCATAATTATTATGTGTAGATATCTGTGGACGAATAACAATTGAA
>CAMKAB010000053.1 GCA_946410375.1 uncultured Spirochaetaceae bacterium | reverse complement strand
GATTAAAAAACGGGAGAATAAAAGATGTTTGCAACAAAGTGCAACAAAAAGCGTCCAATTATAAAGGAGTTTTTTTCAAAAAGCAAACATTTTTTTTGCTAAATAATTGAGGTTTTTTACTTTTTTTGATAATAATAAACGCGGCAAGAGAAATCCCGAAGTTCGGGAGTATTCTGATTTATTTATTTGGTAACTTTTTGGAGGTTATAGTTATGAAAGTTGGTATTAACGGATTCGGAAGAATCGGTAGATTTGTTTTCAGGGCGGCAATGAATCGTCCTGATGTGGAAATTGTAGGAATTAACGACCTTTTACCGGTTGATTATATGGCATATATGCTGAAGTACGATACAATGCACGGCGCATTTGAGGGTACTGTTGAGGCTGATATGGAGAATTCCCTGCTGATCGTGAACGGAAAGAAGATCAGAGTTACTGCAGAGAAGGATCCTGCTAATTTGAAGTGGAACGAAGTCGGTGCGGAGTATGTTGTGGAGTCCACAGGTCTCTTCCTTACAAAGGAAAAGGCTCAGGCTCACCTTGTTGCCGGCGCTAAGTATGTTGTTATGTCCGCTCCTTCAAAGGACGACACTCCGATGTTTGTTTGCGGTGTAAACGAGAAGAGTTACGTGAAGGGAACCCAGTTTGTTTCTAACGCTTCCTGTACGACAAACTGTCTTGCTCCTATCGCAAAGGTATTGAACGATAACTGGGGTATCACAGACGGTCTTATGACAACCGTTCACTCAACAACCGCTACGCAGAAGACTGTTGACGGTCCTTCAATGAAAGACTGGAGAGGCGGAAGAGCCGCAAGCGGAAACATTATTCCTTCTTCAACGGGTGCTGCGAAGGCTGTGGGAAAGGTTATTCCTTCTCTTAACGGAAAGCTTACCGGTATGAGCATGAGAGTTCCGACTCTTGATGTTTCCGTTGTCGATCTTACCGTGAATCTTGCAAAGCCGGCCAAGTACGAGGAAATTTGCGCTGCGATGAAGGCTGCTTCCGAAGGCGAGCTTAAGGGTATTCTCGGATACACAGAAGATGCTGTTGTTTCTTCCGATTTCCTTGGCGATACAAGAACTTCTATCTTTGACGCGAAAGCGGGTATCGCTTTGACAGATACTTTTGTAAAGGTTGTTTCCTGGTATGATAACGAAATCGGTTACTCAAACAAGGTCCTTGACCTTATCACTTACATGAAGAAAGTAAACGGTTAATAGTTTTTATTTGTATTCGTATGCAGGCACGCTCAGGCGTGCCTGTTTAATCAGAAGAGGGTTTTTCGGGTCGGACGCGCCCGGATAATAACCCTTAAAGGTGGAAAAGTATGGAATTAAGAACAATTCGTGATGCTGATTTAAAAAATAAAAAAGTTCTGATCAGGGTGGATTTTAATGTGCCTTTGAAAGACGGTGTCGTAACTGATGACACAAGAATCAAGGCTGCCCTTCCTACAATTAAATATATTCTGGAACAGGAGGGTACTTCTCTTGTTGTTATGAGCCATTTGGGCAGACCGAAAGGAGAGAAAAAGCCGGAATTTTCATTGCAGCCGGTGTGTAAGAAGTTCTCTGAATTGCTCGGTCGTCCGGTGAAGATGGCCTCCGATGTAATCGGAAACGAGGTGGCTGAGGAAGTAAAGAACCTTAAAGCCGGAGAAGTTCTTCTCCTGGAGAACGTTCGTTTTTACCCGGGAGATGAAAGCAAGGACGCCGCTGTAAAGGAGGAGTATTCAAAGACTCTTGCCTCCTACGGCGATGTTTACGTGAACGACGCTTTCGGAACCGCTCATAGAGCGCATGCTTCAACGGAGGGAGTGGCTCATTTCCTGCCGTCCTATGCGGGTTTCCTCATTGAAAAAGAGGTGAAATTCATGGCTCCGCTTTTGGAGAATCCCGAAAAGCCGTTTGTGGCGATTATCGGAGGAGCTAAAGTTTCCAGCAAGATCACCGTTTTGAAGTCTCTTGCCAGAACGTGCGATACTATTGTGATCGGGGGCGGAATGGCGTATACGTTCCTTCGCGTTTTGGGCCACAGCGTGGGAAAGAGCCTTGTTGAAGAGGATTTTCTGGACACCGCGCGTGAGTTCCTTGATGCCGCAAAGAGTGCGGGCGTAAAGGTTATTCTTCCGGTGGATCATGTTGCCGCTGAGGCGTTTGACGAAAATGCAAAGCCTGTTTATGTGGACGGCTACGATATTCCCGAGAATCTGATGGGTATGGATATCGGCGCAAAGACGGTGGCTCTTGTTGTCGATGCTTTGAAGAGCGCGAAAACGGTTGTCTGGAACGGTCCTATGGGAGTGTTTGAGTTCGCATCTTTTGCAAAAGGCACGGAAGAGGTTGCGAAGGCTCTCTCAGAGTCCGATGCAATCACCGTTGTGGGCGGCGGAGACAGCGTGGCTGCAATCAATAAATTCGGTCTTGCAAGCAAGATCAGCCATGTTTCCACAGGCGGCGGTGCTTCTCTTGAATTCCTGGAGGGGAAAACGCTTCCTGGAATCGCAGTTCTTGTGAAATAAGAGGAAAAGAATGAGAAAATTATATATTGCCGGCAACTGGAAAATGAATAAAACCCCGTCTGAGGCGGCGTCTTTCGCTAAGGAGTTGGCGGAGAAGGCTTCGGACGCAAAGGTTAAAGTGATGATTGCTCCGACTTTCGTGTGTCTTCCCGATGTAGTGAAAGCTGTTAAGGGAACAAACGTGATTGTTGCGGCGCAGAATGTGAATGACCATAAGAGCGGCGCGTACACCGGAGAGGTCTCGGCGGATATGCTGAAAGATATCGGTGTGAACACTGTTATTTTAGGTCATAGCGAGCGCAGACAGTACTACGGAGAGACTGACGAGTTCATCAACGCGAAGGTGCTTTTCGCTCTTGAAAGCGGGATGGATATTGTGCTTTGCGTCGGAGAGACGTTGGAAGAAAGAGAATCCGGAGCTTTGGAGGATGTTCTGAAAAGACAGGTGAGCGTCGGACTTTCGGGCGTAAGCGCGGAAAATATGAAAAAAATTACCATTGCTTACGAACCTGTTTGGGCGATCGGCACCGGAAAAACGGCTACTCCGGCGGATGCCGAGGCTTCTCATGCGTTTATCAGAGGAGTTGTTAAAGATATTTACGGCTCCGATGTTGCAGAAAATACGATAATTCAGTATGGTGGTTCTGTAAAGCCTGCCAATGTTAAGGAACTTATGGCTCAGCCCGATATAGACGGTGCTCTTGTCGGGGGTGCATCTTTGACATTGGAACAGTTCTTACCTATAATACATTGTGTTGATTAAAAGTTATGCGGGAGAAATTCGGAATTTTTACGGATTTTTCCCGTAAATTATGGAGAGAATATGGCAATTATTAGTGTGATTTTGCTGATTTTATTTGTTATTATCTGCTTGGCGCTGGTTTTTATCGTGGCTGTTCAGGATGAGAACAGCACCGGATTGAGCGGAATTTTCGGAGGCGGTTCCGATTCTGCTTTCGGCGGTCAGACAAATAAGGTTATGAATAAACTTACCACGATTTTGCTTGTAAGTTTCTTTGTGCTGGCTATCCTCGTGGCTCTTGTTAATAAGACTCCTAAAGAGTCTCTTGTTGCGCCTGCGGCTCCGGTTTCGGTTTCCGCTCCAGTAGAAGGCGAGGCGGCTCCTGAAGTTCCGGCTGTTGTAACTTCGCAGTCTTAATTCCGTACGGGAAGGGAAGTTTTCGGATTTCAGGAATGTTTGAGGGGCGGTTTTTTGCCGACAGGTTTTTCAATCGCAATTCAGCGTTTGATTTTGTCGGTTGTTTTAACCTGTCCAGATGGTTTTTCCGTGTCTGAAAATTTCTCATTATTTACTTATGCCGCAAGAAATTGCGGTACTTTTATGCACTGTGAGAAGTGTAGGCGAAAACTTCGGGATTACTGATGTGCGGCGTTGTATGCGTGGCGGGCGGCTTTTTTGCGGTGCTCCGGGTATGAGGAGCGTTGCATCGGACGTCTTTCGGATATGTGTTTGAAAGGCCCGGGCGCAGACCGCCGTGAGATGAAGCCTTTCGGGTATGTCTCGGCATATTTTGAGGCGTTTCGGTACGCTCTGTCGTATTGATATGTGTACGTATGCCGAAATTGTTTCGGGGTTGTAATATCAATCTTATTGCGACGAAAATGATTTCAGGCAAATAAAAATCTGTTTAGCGGGTTTTGCCCGAAGTGTTTTCGTGAAGTTTTGTGTGTTATCCGCATGTGTTATGGAAACTTGATTGTTTGTATTGTACAAAAAGAGAGTAAATTTAAAAAAAGTTTTCACTTGGAGAAATAAATGAAAAAGATTTCTGTTTTATTGGTAGTGTTTACGCTTTGTTTGTCCTGCGTTTTCGCAGCGAGCGCTTCCTCTTCTGCTCAGAGTTCGTCAAGACCTGTTGTTTCAACGGAGCTTTCAACTCTGGCTACCCCTGTTTACAGGGTTGAGTTGTATGATACCCGAACAATAACGCAGCAGGATATTAACGAAGCGGTGTCTTATTATTCTTCTCAGCTGGGTTACGCTGTGTCTGAAGAAGAGGTTTTGGATGATTTAATCAGTACGACTCTAATAAATCAGGCTATTGAAAAAGATTTAAAGGACGGGGTGATTGATGTTTACAACGGAGATTTTAACTCCTATGTGAGTTATCAGTTGCAGGTTTTGGCTCAGAACTACGGTTATGAGTTGAAATCCGATGAAGATGCAACGAATTTCCTTTCCCAGTTCGGTATGACGTATAACGACTTCGCAGCCGAGTTATTATCCCAGTGGGCGACTGAGCAGTATGTTGAGAAATACAGCGGAGGAAAATTGTCCAACCTTCCTGAGGCCACGGATGCTGAGATTAAAAGTTTCTATGAGTCAAACAGAACGATGTTCGCCGGTGATGAATATGTTCTTCCGGCTCATGTTTTCTTCTCAACCGGCGACGGAAAAGACAAGAATGCTCAGAAGAGGGTGGCGGACGCCGTGTACAGGGATATCAAGAGCGGTAAAATCACGTTTGAGAAGGCGGTTCAGGATTCTTCCGAGGATAGAGTATCCGCATCTTCCGGCGGAAATCTTGATTATTGGGTAAGAAGAAGCGATGAAGATATGATTGCGGCTCTCGGCGCGGATGCCCTTAAAGCGTTATTCGAACTGAAAGTCGGAGAAGTGAGCCAGGTTATTGAGGGACCTCAGGGATATCACATTTTCAAATGCTTGAACAGAATCGAACCGAAGATGCTCTCGCTTACGGATAAGTTCAACCCGAATGCCGACTACACGGTGAGTTATTTGATTGCCCAGCAGTTAAAGTCTGTGAAGTATCAGGAAGTTTATCTTTCAACTTACGAGAAAATCATCGCTGATTTGAAGAGCAAAGCGAGTTTGAAAGATTTGAGAAAGTAAGGGATTTCGGGAACGTGCGAAATGCGATGTCGAAGGGGCTATCGCGGGTTTTTCGCAGGGTTTCTGTTCAAGGTATAAAACAGGTAGCAATGAAAACAAGGCATAAAGCTCGCGGAATTGCATTACAGACACTTTATTCTTTAGATATAAACGGCAGGATCCGCAACACGTCTTTTCCGTATACCGAGGGTTTTGCGGGGCAGAGCGAAGAGGAAGAAGCCTCTTTGGAGTCCGAGGTTACGCTTTACGCCCTTTACCTGATTAACGGAACGCTGGAACACCTGAAAGCGCTGGACGAGGTAATAGGGAAGTATTCCAAAAAGAGAAGTTTGGAGAATATCAGCTATGTGGATAGAAATATTTTGAGGCTGAGCATTTTCACGCTTTTCTTCTGCAAGGACGTGGATGCGAACGTTGTGATAGACGAAGGAGTAAAGCTGTCTTTGGAGTACAGCACCGAAATAAACTACCGGTTTATAAACGGCGTTCTGGACTCTGTTGTAAGGGATTTCAAAGCGGGAAAACTTGAGCTTTATTGAGCGTATCGCCGAGGGTTCGGACAGGGAAAACTGAAAGAACCCTAAAAACGCCTTGCAGGCTTGTGCTCAATTGAGCGGGTTGTGGAATTTTCATTTATAAAGCAATAATTTATGCGGACTGTCGCTGGAAATGCGACAGTCTTTTTTTACGACGTTATGAAAGTGAATATCAAATAATATAAAGAATACAGAGTTTGTGATAAGCGTAAGCAGTTTTTGTATAACGTTGCTTAATAATGAATTAATCAGGCAGTGGAAAACGGATTTTATAAGAGAAGCTAGCGTCAAGAATAGTTCGCAATTTCATAAATCATTGTCCTTCATGCAACC
>CAMKAB010000052.1 GCA_946410375.1 uncultured Spirochaetaceae bacterium | reverse complement strand
ATTTACTAACATATAATCTTGAATTTCTGTTTTATCAAGATAATATTTCAAATATCCGGACAAAATTTTTTCATTTGGTTTTAAAACGCAGACACTTTTTTGCAAAAAAAATTTTTTATCATCTTTTACAACCGCACTCCTTCCTATCGTTGCAACGATTGTAAGTAAAACATCTCCAACTTCAACATTTGTACGCTTATTCTCAATAATAAATGTTTCAGCATCAACAAATCTTTTTGCGTTATAATCAATCTGATTGTCGTAAATATTTGCAGCACTTAATATTGGATATTCACTTGATTCAGGCATAATTTTTGGAAGATTATGCATTCCATCTTTGATTGATTTACACAAATCCTTTAACTTAAAAGATTCAACCTTCGTTTCCCTTGTCAACAACTCGTCCCGGTAATACTCATACTGCTTCCGCCTGGCTGTAAGCTCCGCTGTAAGCTCCGCTGTAAGCTCCGCTGTAAGCTCCGTGAAATTGTCCAATATCCGGACAATTTCACGCTGTACCTCAAGAGGAGGTACAGGGATGCTTAAGTCTGATATTGTTTTTTTTGCTAATGCAGGTATTCCAGCTCCATACTGACATTCCTGTAGAATAAACTCTTTTGATTTTACAAAATGAAAAACATATCTATTCAAAATAATTTTTACATTAGGATGTAAAACATAACAATGAGCTCCTGCCCAAAATTTTGAATCCTGCCAATTTACATATCCCGCTGAAGCTCCTCCCTGGGAAATTGTTATTGTCTTTTCGTCTTCATTGAATTTTTCAATATAACCTGAAGGATTTATTCCACCATTTATAACCGGATACATTCCCTCATCCAACATATCCTTTTTATTGTATTGTATGCCTTTTCCAATCTCACACACTTCTCCCAGTGCCCTATACTCCACCCCGTCCGGGCAATATCCTTTTATCAATTCTTCAAGTCTGCTCATTTGTCCTCTCTTGCCCTTTCCATGTTTACCCTAATTCCATTTTTTATTAACGAACTTTTTAAATGGATTTATTCCCGCAGCATAAAAGTAATCAAACATATCCATCTCCAATGCCAAATTATATGCTGCTTCATCAAGCCAATAAATACACTGCAAAAGCTGATTATGCTGTGCCTGCAAATCTTTCCAATGAATAACGCGCTCATAATGCGAAACCCGGTTTCTCAAAATGCGAATCCTATCAAATATACTTTGCATATTTTTTATGCTTCTTTTTTTGGGGGGGCAGCGCTTGAAACAATTCTTCAAAATATAGCTTTGAAAAGCTGCCTGTGAATATTTTGTGGTAATCAATGAAGTCCAAAAACCAAGAGTCAATTCCGAGATAATTCTGTCATGTGTTATGCTCTTTCCCTTCTTTTCAATCTTATTTTTTGCCTCTGAGATTTTTTTCTTACCTTCAATATCAAGCGGTAAAATATCGTACCAATTCTGTTTTCCTACATAAGCGGACAAAGCCGCATCCAAAACATTTCTAAAAGCAATTTCAAAAATATTAAGCACAGAATATAGGCTTTTGCATAATTCAATATTGAATAAATAACGAGCTAAAGCGGTTTCATCGTCAGGATTGTCAGCTCTGTAGACAGAAAGGCGTGATTTTGTGAAAATATTTTCTATTTTTTTGTAAAAAGATAGTTCCATAGCTTAAAAGTTCCGATTAACATCTTGTTTTTATCACAAATACCTATTAAATTATAGATGTGAGCCGCAGTGATTCTTCTCCTGCTTTTGCAGTGTCAGAGCCTGCGGACTTCTTTTTTCCCATTTCTGTCACGATAGTTCCGCAGTAAATAGTTTGAAATTATCAAATAATCTAACAGTTCCACACTGCATCTCCAAGAAAATATGCGAATTTGAAGTTTGAAATTTATTCCAATTCGCAGTTACTTCTGCTCCCATTTCATCTATGACAGGCTCTTTAATCTGAAAACTGACAATATTCTCCACACAGTGGAGAATTTTTCAGGCTCTGCAGAACGCTCATAAAACATACGAAAGTTGTAAAAGCTCCGGACAGAAAATCCTCTCCCATACTCATTTGTAAGTTCATCTTAAAGTTTTTTCATTATTATTTTACCATATTTCGAACGGTTTTCTCCATTCTGCTCATACAGTTTCCTCCTCACCGCAATTACCAAATCAAACATGGCTCTGCTCCGGGACGTGTTCATATTCCAAGACGCATTAACAAGAGCTTCGCCTCTTAATCCTGCCCCGGATTCCGACCCTCAATTTCCATAATAATCTTATCAATTTCATCTCGCAGTACCTGCTCTCGCGCCACGATTTCCCTAATCTCCGCATTAAGCTTTTTGATGTCTGTCTGTTCCCGCTTGTCCTCCTGCTCAACATATGAACTGACAGAAAGATTGTAGTTCTGCTGCTTTACTTCCTCGTAAGAAACAAGCCGGCATAAATACTTTTCGTTTTCCCGCCTTGAAAACATCTGCACAATTCTGTCAATGTGCTCAGGTAGTAACTTATTGTTATTAGTAACTTTAACGCATAAATCGGATGCGTCAACAAACAACACGTCATTATCAGTTTTCCCTTTTTTCATAACCATAACGCATGTTGCTATGGATGTGCCGAAAAAAAGATTAGCCGGTAATTGAATCACGCAGTCAATAAAATTATTATCCACAAGATATTTCCTGATTTTCTGTTCCGCACCGCCTCTGTACATAATTCCGGGAAAACAAACAATAGCTGCTGTTCCGTTCGGTGCAAGCCATGAAAGCGAATGCATAATGAAGGCAAAATCGGCTTTAGATTTAGGTGCAAGCACCCCCGCAGGAGAAAATCTCGGATCATTTATCAGAAGCGGATTATCATCTCCATCCCACTTGATGGAATACGGAGGATTGGAAACAATGAGTTCAAAAGGCTCGTCGTCCCAATGCCGAGGGTTTATAAGCGTGTCCTCGCACTGTATGTCAAATTTTTCAAACCCCACATCGTGAAGAAACATATTGATTCTGCAGAGATTATAAGTTGTGATATTTTTTTCCTGTCCGAAATAACCGTTTTTAACCGCCTTCTCTCCTAAAACTTTTTCCACTTTCAAAAGAAGAGAGCCGGATCCGCACGCCGGGTCGTAAACCTTGTTAATTGAAGTTTTGCCCACTGTGCCAAGCCGGGTGAGAAGCACGGAAACATCAGCAGGAGTAAAATACTCCCCTCCCGATTTTCCCGCATTTGACGCATACATTCCCATTAAAAACTCGTATGAATCTCCGAAAGTATCTATCTCATGGTCCTTTACCGAACCCAGCTCCATATCCGCAATGCCGTTCAAGAGCTTAAGCAAGTGCTCGTTTCTTCGTCCCACCGTTGCACCAAGCTTGTTGCTGTTCACATCAAAATCATCAAACAGGCCTTTGAAATGGGACTCGGAAGTGCTACCTTTTGCGGAATTTTCAATAGACTTGAACACCTCTTCCAATTTCTCATTTAAGAGCATTTCAGTTCCGTCTGAGCGTTTCCATGCCTCTTTTTTATTCGCTTTTCTTTGAACGTTGCAAAAAAGTTCGCTCGGGAGAATAAAAAAGCCTTTTTCGTCTATCAAGCCTTCCCTTGCCTCCTCCGCCTCCTCGTCGGAAAGGTTCGCATAATCAAATTCAGTATTCCCACTCTCAAATTCCCCATCGTTAATATAGGAAGTCAAATTTTCAGAAATGTAACGGTAAAACATCGTTCCCAAAACATAATTTTTAAAATCCCATCCGTCTACAGCACCTCTGAGGCTGTCTGCAATAGACCATATTGCGCGATGCAATTCTTCCCGTTCCTGTTCTTTTTTGTTGTCTATAGCCATAATTAACAATTCTCCAATTAAAAATATAATACTTTTACATCAGTTTTTAAACAAAAACACATTATTTCGCGATTTTATCCGCCGCTAAAAATGTGCGGAGATTTCCTCGGCGCCAAATCTCCCCTATCTAGTAAAAAAACGAAACAAAGAGTACACTTACAGTGCGGCTCTTAAGAACGGGGAGTTATCCATGCGTAGCAGCGTTTCCGCACAACGGAATTCGACGCGTAGCGACGTATCAGGCGGTAGCTGAGTTTCGGCGTATAACGGAATTTTTAACTATGCGACGTTTTCCGCTAACCGGAGTTTCAGCGAATGGAGGATTTTCAGTACAACGGGGAGTTATCCGTGCGTAGCAGCGTTTCCACACAACGGAATTCGACGCGTAGCGGCATATCAGGCGGTAGCGGAATTTCGATACGTGAAGATCTTTCAACTCGTATCGGCGATTCGCCGTTATCCGCAACCCGGCAAAGAGCACGCAAAGGAATGAACATGACAACTGCATTGATTATTTTTATTTGCATGTACGTCGGAATGCTCCTTTTTTCCGAAAAAAGAGTCTATTTTGTTGTGGCGGCTTCCGTTGCAATGCTTCTCTGCGGTATTCTGCCTGTTGAAAAGACGCTCGAATCGATAAACTGGAACGTTATCATGATGATAGCGGGAACCATGATTATCGTGTCGCTCTTCATTGAATCAAAAATGCCCGCCAGACTTGCCGATCTTATGTTACAAAAAGTTTCCAATGCGTGTTGGGCTATTATCGCGCTTTCCGCCTTCTCGGGAGTGGTTTCCGCCTTCGTGGATAATGTCGCCACGGTTCTCATGGTTGCGCCCGTAGGGCTTGCAATCTGCAAGAAACTGGACGTGAACCCTGTTCCCGCAATAATTTCAATAGCGGTGAGCAGCAATCTTCAAGGTGCGGCAACCCTCGTGGGAGACACTACGAGCATTCTCTTAGGCGACTACGCCGGAATGACGTTCACTGATTTTATCTGGTGGAAAGGCAGACCTTCCATTTTCTGGGGTGTGGAATTAGGCGCCGCGGCCACGGTATTTGTGCTCTATCTTATTTTCAAAAAAGAAAAAGCGCCTATTGAAAGAGGTCCTGTTACCGAAGTTACCAACAAAGTGCCGTCCGTACTTATGGTTTTAGTTGTTCTTCTTTTGATCTTGGCTTCTTTCTTCACCATCCCGTATGTGGACAGACTGAAAAACGGAATAATCTGCATGGGACTTGCCGTTATCGGAGTTATTCACGGCTGCGTTTCCCGAAAAAACACTGAGCCGCTTAAGCTCGTGATGAAAGAACTGGACGTTGAAACGCTCGTTATGCTCTCGGGTCTCTTTATAGTTATCGCCTCAATCACCGAGGCAGGCATAATTGACGCGCTCTCTTCCGCATTCTCAAAAATCGGTGGAGGAAACATTTTCCTGCTTTATACCATAATCGTATTTGCATCGGTTATCCTCTCCGCCTTTATTGACAACATTCCTTATGTGGCGGCTATGCTCCCTGTGGTGCAGGGAATTGCGGTTAAACTCGGTATAAATCCCGTTCTCCTTTATTTCGGACTGCTTTCGGGAGCCACTCTCGGCGGAAACATAACCCCGTTCGGAGCGTCCGCAAACGTGGCGGCTATCGGAATACTGAAAAAGGAAGGTTACAAAGTTAAAAACTCTGATTTCTTTAAAATCGGCGTTCCGCTCACCATTACGGCGGTGATTATCGGATACCTCTTCATCTGGTTTGTGTGGAAATAAAAAGACAAAACCGCAATCGGTACAACCGCACCCGGAGCATCCGAAAGCTCTTACCTGCCCCGTTTTTCCAGCAATGCATCGGCGATTGCGTAACAGATAGTCGCAATATCAGAAGGGCTGCTGTAAGAAATATTCAAACTCGGATTTTGAAGCGCTACAAGAGCAAATTTATCCCTGAGAGAAAGCTCTTCCGTTTTGCTCTCGGGAGATGTTCCGAGAACATGGGCTCCCGCCGGTTTTACTGCGTTATAAGCGGGGTTTATTCCCTGTCCTACTGTCTGATTATAACCCGGGGCTCCTCCCTGGAACATATTCTGCCACGGCATTTGCATTCCCGGAATATTCGGCATCCCCGTTTGAACATTAGCTATTCCGGCCTGAGCCTGCATATTCACCGCACCTTGCATTGCTTCGACATTTTGCATATTCTGAGGTGCCGGCATAGGCTGCCCCGCCTGTTGTTTCGGCTGAACGTACGGCTTATATCCGCCATCCTGCCGTGCACGCAAAGCATCCAAAGGTGAAGCGCCGTTTTGGGCTTCGTCATTTCTTCTCACGAATTTATTTCTGTCTCTGCACCGTGCACAGTAAGTAAGATATTCATCAGAATCCCTCGTTGAAAAATGTATGCATTGCTGGCAAAGTCCCATATCGTTCTCCTCAAAAACATTCAGAAGCGCTTTTTAACACTCAATATAATTGCAAAACCCGTTTGAAATTCTTCTTCAACTAAAAATATATCACTTTACGCGGAATATGTGAACTTTTTACAAAGTTTCGTACAAAACGGACTATGTTTAAA
>CAMKAB010000051.1 GCA_946410375.1 uncultured Spirochaetaceae bacterium | reverse complement strand
ATGCTTTTTGTTCAAAATATGCAAATTGCGGTAAGGAAAGCAAATAATGGAAACCAAAATCCTTGCGGACATGTACAAAAACACCGCTTCCGATTCCCGAAACAACACACGCGCTTCCGCCGGAAGAACAAGAAAGGAAGACAAACGAACCAAATACACCAAAATGTTCTTGAAAGAAGCCCTTCTTCGTCTTATGGAGGAAAAGCCGGTGGGTCAGATAAGCACCACGGAGCTCTGCAAAACAGCGGAAATTAACAGGAACACCTTCTACTCCCATTACGCAGCTGTTCAAGACGTTCTTTCGGCTCTTGAAGACGAAATCGAAGAGAACCTTCTTAAGACGCTCACTTTTGATGCGGAACCGAAAGTGATGATTGAGGAAATAATCAAAAACATTTCCGAAAACAGCAAAATCTTCACCGTTCTCCTCTCACCCAACGGCGATTTCACCTTTGCAAAACGGCTTTTTGATGATATTGAGGACAGGTGCACTGAGGAATTGAGAAGAAAAGGCATAAATTTAAGCAACTCCGAATTGCACTATCTTTTCTCTTTTGTCTTTATCGGGGGAAGCGCGATAGTGCAGTGCTGGCTCTCCGAAGGAATGAAAAAAACACCGAAAGAGATTTCCGCTCTCATGTTCAACCTCATAGAGAACGGAATTTCATATTACGAAGAAAAATAGCGCTTCTCAAAGCTCCGTTCTCTTCAGTTCGAAAAACTCTCGTTCGCAAT
The DNA here is from genome assembly GCA_946410375.1 of uncultured Spirochaetaceae bacterium. Taxonomy (GTDB): domain Bacteria; phylum Spirochaetota; class Spirochaetia; order Sphaerochaetales; family Sphaerochaetaceae; genus CAMKAB01. The sequence goes on along the minus strand of CAMKAB010000051.1, from coordinate 5,679 downwards.
ACCGGATGCAGCCTGCTTTCTCAAAGCTTCCTACTCCTCAGCTCGAAAATGGTGTAGTATCCGCCCAGGGTTTGCATTTTCTCAAGACCCCGTTCTCTTCGGCTCGAAAAGCCTTCTGCGGGAACCCGGGTACGTTTTTACAGGAAAAAAGGCGAGGACATCTTTCGGAGCCCCTACTCCTCATCGTTCTGATAAGAAATTCTGGAATGGTGCAGGCTGTTTAAGGTTCTGAGAAAAGATTCTTTCACCTTCTTTATCTCCCTCATTGAAAGCGGACAGTTTTCCAGCTGTCCCATAAGAATCTTTCGCTCCACGATACTGTCTATCAGCCTTGCGAACTTCTGAGTCGTGGGCTCGTGAATCGAGCGGGCGGCAGCCTCAACGGAATCCGCAAGCATCACCACCCCGCACTCCTTATTATTCGGAATTTCGCTCGTATTGTACGAATAATCGGCCATGGTCACCGATGCGTCCTCTTTATCAGCCTTTTTCTTAGCCTCATTATAGAAATACTGAATAACATCATTGCCGTGGTGATTGGCGATAATGTAGATAATCTCCTGCGGCAGTCTCGCTTCCCTTCCCATGTCCGCTCCCACCTTAACGTGGTTCTTGATAATCGAAACGGAAAGCTCCGGATTCAAATAATCGTGTTTGTTTTCTTTTCCCTGATTTTCAGTGAAATATTCGGGATGTTCCATTTTTCCGATATCATGGTACAAGCCGCCCACACGCGCCAAAATAGCATTCGCCCTTATCTCCGAACAGGCTGTGTACGCCATATCCGCCACTGCTCGCGAATGAATATACGTCCCGGGAGCCACTTTGTTCAGTTTCTCAATCAACGGCGATCCGCCGTAGAACAACTCGTTCAGACGATACTTCGTAGGCAGGTTAAACAAACGCTCCTCAACAGGAATGAATATGAACAGGATAACGGAACTCACCGAACTTATCACCGTTTTTACCGCAACGACTTCCAAAACATCGCTCATACTCAGATTTCCGTAAGAGAAGAAAAGGAATACAATGGTAAGAGCCACCGAAATAATCGTGCTCAGCAACCACTGTAATAATTCTTCCAACCGCCTGTTAAAAAACCGGACAAGAAAACTTGACGCCACACCGAGCATAACGGTGTAGAAAAAGTAGTAATACGTGGCGCCCGGAATCGCAAGCGAGAAAAGCCCCATTACGAGAGAAGAAATGGAACCGAAAGTCCTCCGACCGGTTATCATCGTCATATGCATCGGAAGAAAACACACCGGCAGGAAAATCGGAATAAAACGAACGCCCCTGTCCAATCCGAAAAGCGTCCCGAAGTAGCACGCCGCAGCCAGAACGATAATCAAGAACAGCAGGATATAATAATAGTGCTTGAAATGCACATTTCCCTTGCGTAAAAAGAACTGAACAACATAGTATATGATAATTGCGGAAAACGCATTGAACACCACGACTGATATGAGTTTTATGGGATTCACGCCTTTCCTGCTGGTGAGAAGGCGCAGCACCTGCATTGTTTCGTCCGTAATAACGGTGTCTTTTTGCAAAATCTGCATTCCCGCCTTCAAAGACACCACAACGTTGTCCGCTTCTTCGTAAGCGCGGCTTTTTCTGCTCTCCGTTTGCAAAGGGTCAAAGGACACGTTCGGACGGCAGAATATCTTAACAAGGCTCTGAATGATGTACTTTTCGGACAATGCCAGGTTGATCTTGTAAGAATCAAGTATTACATCCACGCTTTCGGACAAATTGAAATCCGAATACACACCTTCGCTCAATTTCCGCGTATTGTCCGCATGCTCTTCATCCAGGTAATTGTTTATCGTAACGATTTCCGAATAGCCCGCTTCCTTTATCTCCTCCAGTTCAACCTGTTTGAAGACCCCGTTTCGCATCACTTCTTTGATAACATCATAACAAAGCATCATCGCCCGTTTTCCGTCGTTATCCCTGATATAGTTGTAAAAATACCGTTCCCGTTCGTTCTGAATGCCATCGGCATTTCCGCTGTTCACCGCTTCGGTAAACAGATTATAGCCGGTGAGCACCTGAATCGTAGTTCCGGGAGAGAAGGAAAAAACGGGAAGAACATTGTCCGCCGCCCTGCTCTTAACCTTTTCGCTTTCAAATACGTCCACAATGTCTATATCGTTTGAAAGGAACACATCATCTTCGCAAATCATACCTTTGATGTATTTGTTGTAATACTGCCGGTATTCGTTGATGGTTCGCGATTCAAGGAGATAATTCAGCCAAAAACAGCACGTGCACACCACGAGTACGAACAGAACGCCCCTCCAGTGGTTCTTGTTGGAAAAAAATACGAGGTTTTTCTTAACAAACTCGCTGTTTTTCGCTTTTTTCTGATTTTTCTTTTTTTCTTTTTCCGCTTTTTTTTCTTTTACCCAGCTTATCAGTCCCATAGCAATGCGCGCTCCCGGAATCTCGTTAGTCTTTTACCCATTCTCTGTTTGTTTCATTATACTTTGATTTAAGCTTAATTTCAGGAATAGCGTTCCACCTGACCATTATGCTTATTTCAGGTTTAAATTGTTTTCTTCCGTTCACCGTGTCCACGTATCCGCGCGCTTCCATTATAATATTCCAGTCTTCCAGATTATGAATAAACGATAACGACAGATTATTCATAATGAAGTTCGTTGATTTTCTTCCCGAGCCGAAATAGTCAAAAGAACGCACAAGGTCTTCCCACAAGAGTTTGAAACGGAATTTATCGTCATTATCATAGTATTTGTAAATAGCGTTGTTAGCCGACGAAAGGCTCACCCTCATATCAATCAGCTTGTTAATGGCAAAACTCATCGAGAACGACATGCTGAAGGAGGAGCCGTACTTGTTATTGAAGTCATAGGTAAAAGATGAATCGAACTCCGATTCGAAACCTATTCTGTTCAACCACCAGTATTTAGGCTCAAGCTTGTAGTTCAGGTGAACCCTCATGTTGTCCTTCTCAAAGTCCTTTCCCTTATAGTTCAGCTGAATATAGTTCTTGTCGTAGTACGCTCCGACCGAGAAGTTCTGCGCCTCGAATTCCTTATGCAGGGAAATGCTTTCGCGGAAACTCAGCTTCTGATTTTTCTTCATGAAATAAATCGGATACAGCACCAGGCTTTGAGATGCCGTGTACCCCTCCATCTTATTCTTCGTATGGTCCAGTGTATTTGAGAAACTGAAATTAACGAACGAATTATTATAAGTCAAAGACGCATGAGAGGTGGAAGCGTCCATAAAATGCCTGCCTGTGAAGCCGAACGACGTGTCCGCGCTTATTCTGAGTCCTTTTAACGCCTTGTTTATCCACTCCCGCGAGAAGTTCGTATTAGACGGGGCGAAAACGATTGAAGGAGAAAGCGTTTCCGTGAGAGGTTTAAGCGTTTGGGAAAGTCCGAACGTGAACGCCTTATAGGTTTTGGAAAATGAAATCCTATGCGCGGTGATGTCCTTGTTGTCCCACTTTCCCGCTCTGACGTCCTTTTCCGAGTTCTTATTGGTGTAAACCAGTGTGTTTGCGGTAAGGGTGTACGAAAGTCCGAACTTGGGCAAGCGCGCCGTAAACGATGAGCGAAGAGTGAAGCTGGAATTGCTGAAATCCCCTTCCCTTAGCGTTCCGCTGTACACCGGGTTAATAGTTTCGGTGAAGTTTATTAAATTATCCCTCACTGCGCCCTCAATATTGATTGTAGGGTTAATGGATGTGGCGAGGTAGCTGTGTTTCAATTTCTTGGAGTAGAAATTATTCACCGTCTGATTGTACGTGTATGACATTCTCAAGTACGCCCCGGCGATGGTCTTCGTGCTCGTAACGCTCGGAGCGGTGATTGAAGTTGCCAGTCCCGCATCCCTGTACTTCGGGTCGGCGTTTTTATTCTGAGGCATTGCGGAAAGGGCGTATGCGAATTCCCGTCCCAGTTCGGTCTGATAATTATCCACAGTTCTGTTGTCCCGTTGCAGATTAAACAGCGTTCCGGCAGACGAAAGAGTGAAACTCGGAAGTTTCGCTTCCACGACTTCATAGACGAAATCATCCTTGGTCTTCGCCCCGGTGCTGCTCGTTCCGGGCTTCCACTTATACTTTATGTACGAGTCAATGTTAGTAATATTCAGACTGTATTTCTTTTTTATTGAATGATTTGAATTACCGGTGAGCGAAATCCTGTATTCTTCCACGCTCGTATTGTACGTGGTGGGGAACTTCTGCTCCTGACCGAACACGGCGTCAAGCCCGAACACGGTGTTTCTGTTTAGAAAATCCTTTTTCACAAGCGGATCGCTGTACAGGGGAAGAACGAATTTCAAAGACGTGTTGTCTATTTTAAGAGCCAAATTAAGGTCCAAAGAATACCTGAAAGCCTCGTAGTAGTTGTATTCAAGCTTGTTCTTATTCCTGTACGCCAAAATACCGGTGGCGTCCAGCTGAATTGAGCCGTCTTCCGTTTTGTTCTTCGTATCAAATCCCAAAGAGATGCCTTTGTTCTCGTAAGCATCTCCGAAAAGCGCCATGTAACTTCCCGTTTTTCTCGCCCATTTCTCCGTTTTTGAGAGTTCCACTTCTTTAATCGGCTTATAGTACAATCCGTCTCTTACCGTGTCTCCGCCATCTCCGGATGAAATCTTCGAGAAAATGGCGAGCGCCGCCTGCGCGCTGTCCTCCGCGCCGGAAGATTCGGAAGAACCGCTTGAAGAAGAGGACGCGCTGCCGCCCGAAGTTCCGAGACGCGGATATTTTCCGTAAAGCTCATAGGTGGTGTTCAGGAACATTCCCTTATCGCTGGAAATTCCCATTGCAGGATTGATTGCGAGCTGAACTCCCGGATAATAAAAGAACGGAATCCAAAAGAACGGTACCCGACCTATGCGAAACGTTGCATTCTTCAAAAAGAGATCGGAATTGGACATTCCTATTTGGGATGCGTTAATGCCCCAGTACGTATCCTTTGCCCGAGTGGCGAAGCCCGCTTCGCCCGCAGGACGTGTGCTTACCACTCCCTTTTCAAAGAAAACCGTTTTGGTGTCTCCCTCGTAGGACACCCTGTTTCCCATGGTGCGAAGCGTAACATTGCTGTTCTGCGTGTTTTTCTTTGCTGAAGACGAACCGCCGCCGAACACCACAACATCCAGATTTTCCCAGTTCAGAGATATGGCATCGCCGTCAAAAGAAGTGTCTTTATCTTCTTTTAAAAGCACATTTCCCGATGCTTGAAGCAGTTTTTCGTCAAGATTGAAAACTATTTTCTGCGCATGAAGCTCTCTGTCCTTATTCGCATTTGCGTCGTCGGACGTTGTTTTAAGGGAGAGCACAACGTTCCCTGTAAGCGTTACTATCTTATCGGAAACAAGCATATCGTCCGCCTGCTTCACCGAAATATTGTACTTGTCGTTTGAATTTTTTCCCGAAGAAGCGGACGCACCGCCCCCCGCCGCCCCGAAAGCGGAAAAACACAGAGTCATCAACAGTATAAGCGCAAACAATCGTCTCATTACTTCTCAGTCATAAACCAAATCATCATCTATTGTATCCTGTTTCCCTTTTGTTTTCCATGTTTAACCGCAATACTTCATATTTCGGCGGATAAAAAACGGAATCATGCCGAAAATCCCCGCTCATAAAGGAGTAAAACCGCGCATGCCCGTATTTCCCGCAGAAAAGAGAGC
>CAMKAB010000050.1 GCA_946410375.1 uncultured Spirochaetaceae bacterium | reverse complement strand
AAGCCGCTGAAGATTTTATCTCAAAGCACGACGGAGCCCATCATTACATGTGCGAACTCTTCGGTTCCCTTGCCGCCACGGGAAAGGGACACTTCACTGACAGCGCCATAGAAGCGGTTTTTGAAGGGAAAAATTTCAGAATAAAATGGTCGCCCGACACGATTAAACCGCAACACCCTAACGCATTAACCTTCACAGCCTACGATGAAAACGATTCCGTTTCCGCGGAAGAGACATATTATTCCGTTGGAGGCGGAAAGATTGTTTCCGAAAAGAACGGGGAAATAACACCGAAAGAGGTATATCCTTCTCTGCTTTCGCACATGAACAACATTCTGAAATACTGCGAAAGAGAAGGATTGCAAATTTGGGAACTTGCACCGAAATTTGAAGGTCCTGAAATTATGGACTACATGGAAAAGATCTGGACGATAATGGAAGATTCCGTTGAGCGCGGACTGATTGCGGAAGGAGTTCTGAAAGGCGGACTGAAACTACCGCGCAAGGCGTGTTCGTATCATACAAAAGCTTATGATATGTCAGGCCCTCTCGGCTACACGGCAAAAGCGATCAGTTATTCCCTTGCCGTTGCGGAGGAAAATGCAAGCGGAGGACTTGTGGTAACCGCGCCGACATGCGGCTCCTGCGGAGTACTGCCCGGAGTTCTCCACTACTTACACAAAGTATATAACATTCCACGCGTAAAAATTTTAAGAGCGCTTCTAACGGCTGGAATCGTAGGGAACATCATAAAATACAACGGATCCATTTCCGGTGCGGAAGTCGGATGCCAGGGAGAAGTCGGAGCGGCATGTTCAATGGCTTCCGCCGCAGCCACATACCTTTTGGGAGGAACAATACATCAGATTGAATATGCGGCTGAAATGGGTTTGGAACACCATTTGGGGCTTACGTGCGATCCTATGATGGGGCTTGTGCAAATCCCGTGCATTGAACGAAACGCGCTTGCCACAATGCGCGCGCTGAACCATGCAACCTATGCTCTCCTTTCGGACGGAAGACACAGGGTGTCGCTGGATGAAGTGATTGAAGTTATGATGCAAACGGGAGAAGCTCTTCCGTACATATTCAAGGAAACCTCCCGCGGAGGCCTTGCATCCATCAGTCAGAAAGGAAAATAAAGCGAATATGAATGGTGAATCGGCGTCGAAGACTATGCGATTTCTGCTAAAAACACAATATACTTTTAGCGGAAGGAACAGACGGGATCACGCCTGCCGACAAATAAATATATTCAAAACGAATAAATAAAAACAGAAGGGACGAACAATGTCTGAAGAAAAAAAAGAACTGAGTCAGGCGGAGAAAATCTGCATGAAAATGGATAAAATCGGAAAGAAAATTCTGATTATGAGCGGAAAAGGAGGAGTCGGAAAGACAACCGTTACGGTGAACCTTGCTAATGCGTTAACGGAAGCGGGTTTTAAAGTCGGAGTATTGGACACCGACATCCACGGACCGAATATTGCGAAGATGTTCGGGCGTGAAGGGGAATTGTTAAATCAGGATGTTTCCACCGGAGAGATTCTTCCGGTTATAACAGACAACGGGATTAAGCTTATCAGCCTGTCTTTCGCATTGCAGGATCCGACTCAAGCGGTTGTATTCCGAGGTCCGTTAAAACTCAGCGTGATTAAGCAGTTTTTAGCGGATGTTCAATGGGGAACGCTTGACTATCTGCTCATTGACTCCCCTCCCGGAACGGGAGATGAACAGCTGGCTGTTTGTCAGAATATTCCGGCTTTAACCGGTGCAATCATCGTTACCACACCTCAGAGCGTGGCGATTTTGGATGCGCAGAAAAGCGTTTCCTTTGCACGGGAAGTAAAGCTCAACATCATCGGTGTTATCGAGAACATGAGTTATCTTGTGTGCCCTCATTGCAACGAAAAAATACATATTTTCGGAAAAGACGGCGGAAAAAAACTTTGTACCGATATGGGAATTACGCTTCTCGGAAGCATTCCGATGGAACCCGCGCTTGAAGAGACGGAAGATAACGGAGAGAACTGGATAAAGAAGGGCGAAAGCGTATCCGGCACCGCCTTCAGGGAAATTGCGGCCTTTATTGAAGGAACGGTGAAGCCCACCTGCTCCGCCGACATAGGATATATACCGCAGAAAGATGACTGCACACCGTCTTCCTGCGCCTCTTGCACGGAGAACTGCCCGAGCAGAAAAAAAGGTTGAAGGCATGATAGTTATGTAATCTCAGACTTTGTCTGAGAAGCCGAACGATTAAAGGTGCCGAACGATTAAAAGTGCCGAACGATTAAAGGTGACGCTTGATGACGTTAAAGATATGTGGTTTCTGACGTTACAAGAAAAACTTACGTTTGAAGGCGGATTCTGAAACCGTATTCAACCTGTTAAAAATACCTTTTCGACCGGTTTCCCGAACAGGAAAACGCCGAATACAAAGCAAATACGCTCAAATCATAAGGAGAAAACAATGACTGCGCTTACAGAAAAAACTTTTCCGAAATACAACTTCGCTAATGAAGAAACAGCACAGGATAGTCCGTTATACTGGTCCACGCTTTCTTCGGAAACCGTTTTTAAAGGTCCTATTTTCAACGTTGAAACCGTTATGCGTTCAAGCAACGATGGCAGAATCGGAAAATTCTCCGTTGTCACATCTGGCGAATGGACAAATGTTATCCCTGTTTTTACAGGTACAGACGGAGAAAAATACTTCGTTATGGAAAAGCAGTTCCGCCACGGAAACGGAAAAATAACAGTGGAGTTCCCCGGAGGAATCGTTGAGAAAGGCGAAGCCCCGGAACGCGCCGCTTTGCGCGAACTGGAAGAAGAAACGGGTCTTGTTCCCAAAAAGATAACCCGTTTGGGAGAAGTTTATCCGAACGCCGCATATATAAACAGTCATGGTACGGTTTTTCTTGCGGAGGATTGCTCCTGCACCGGCGTACAACACCTTGATCCTAACGAGATAATAGACATCGTTTGCGTTCCTGTGAAAGATGCTTTGGAGAAAATGGGAAGAGAACCGTTTAACCACGGGGGATTGCTCATTTCCGCATTCTTCTATTTGAGACACGAAATGCAAAAGCAACATTAAAAAACTAAATGTTACGATATGTTACGATTAAAACGGGTTCATTCCGTTTATAAGTTTATAACAAATTACGCGGATTTTCGCGAATTTATGCGAATTTACGAGAGTTTACACGAGAAAAGTCCGGTTTCACTTTACTGAATCCGGACTTTTTTTCAGTACCTCAATAAGGTTTCCATTACAACATCTCTGAACCTGGTATTCTCCGCTCCGTTCAAAACAAGAACATTGGGTTCGTACTTATCTCCGTAATCGGAATACGGAGTATCCAAACGGTAAGTAAGCCCGCGGCAAATATCATCCGAAAGATACACGTCAACTGCGTGCATTTCTCCGTGAAAAAGCTCAGGGTAAAGCAAATACAGAACTGTGCATACATCGTGCATTGCTACTTCTCTCTTATCCCTGTAAGCAGGGCTTTCAAGATAGAATTTCAGCATATCAAAGAGCGTCTGCAACGTTTTATGCTCTTCGTTTTTTTCCATTCTAAGGAGATATTCGCTCCGAATCCTGCCGATATATTCTTCCGGGAGCGTACATTTCATTGTTAGATCCAAGCCGCACATAACAAGCTTCAAACCGCTTTTAAGCACAATATGAGCCGCTTCGGGGTCATGCCAAACATTAAACTCCGCTAAGGAAGTCACATTGCCGCAAGAAAGCGAACCGCCCATAAACACGATTTTTTCAATTTTATCCTTTACCTCGGGATAGGTTTTCAAAAGCAAAGCGATATTTGTAAGCGGTCCGATAGGAAGAATCGTGGCTTTCTCACCGTCGGGAAGAGCGAAAAAAGCTTTTTTCATACCGTCAACCGCATTCAGAGAAGAAAAATTATCAGTGAACATTTCGGGTTTTATCGGTCCGAGCCCGAACTCTCCGTGAATATGACCTGCCGAATGAGATGCTCTTGCAAGCGGAGCATTCGCACCCTTATACACGGGAATGTCATCCGCTCCGAACAGACGGGTTAAATAAAGCGCATTGGTCGTTACTTTCTCTATTGTCTGATTACCGGCCACCGTGGATATTCCGAGAATATCCAGCGAATCTCTGTGCTTAAAAGCCGCCCCGAGCGCTACGGAATCATCAATTCCGGGATCTGTATCAATCCAGACATGCAGCATATTCTCCTCCTTTCAAGTGCTCTCCGTTCGTTAGTCTTTCTTCCAGAATATATCGTAACTCAAAATACCCGATTTAATATTCGCCGATGCTTCTTTTTTGCGGTTTTTTTCGTATACTTCCGAAACCTCCGATTCGAAAGGAATTGACGCCGCCGCACCATGTCTTGAAACGGCGATTCCCGCCGCAATCGCGCCTTTTTCCATACATTCCGCAAATTCCCTGTTTGACGCAAGCCCGGCAGCAAAATAGCCGGTGAAAGTATCTCCTGCACCCGTAGTGTCCACAGCTTCCGTCTTGTACGCCTTCTGAAAACGGATTTCATTATCCGAATAAAGATATGCACCCTCGCTTCCGAACGTTATAACAGCATTTAAATTGTTCCGATAAGTTCGGATATACTCGCATATCTTGCTTATTTCCGTCTCTCCCGTAAACATTCGGGCTTCCGTTTCATTCAAAATGATCCAGTCGATCTTTGTAAAATCAATATTCATCAATTCTTTTTCGAACGGAGAAGGATTGAGAACAACAACAAGCCCCTTTTCATGGGCCGTGGTGATAATTCTGTCCAAACCGTTTATTTCGTTCTGCAAAAGAACAAAATCTCCTGCGTTAAACTGAGCCAACGTCTCGCTTATCATTTCTTCCGAAATACTGAAATTTGAACCGGAATCCAGCAAAATACAGTTTTCACCGTTTTTATTCACCTGTATTATCGCATTACCCTGCCGTGCGTTCACCTTTTTCAGGAATGATGTATTAACACCCTCGTTATCCAAAAAATCCTTGAGAATCTCTCCGCCCTGACCTATCACTCCGGCAAAATACACATCCGCCCCCGCCCTTTTAGCGGCGATTGCCTGATTTAAGCCTTTTCCGCCGATATTTGTTTCCACAGAAGAAGCGCTGAGCGTTTCACCGCCCTGTACAAAATGGTCCACCTTATATACGAAATCCAGATTAAGCGATCCGAAAACTAAAACTTTCATTATTTCTCCCCTGTATGCTTTTATATTGTAAGCATTTATATTTTATAAATATTCATATGCATGTATTACCATACAAAATGAGATTAAGCCTTTTCGCAAGACTTTGCAATTTCCGCGTCGGTTTTAATACCCGTTTTTACCGAAAAAACATTCCAAATATCCGATTCGGGAAACGAAGCCGAGATATCAACTGTCTTTCCACTCACCGGATGAACAAAATGTATCTCTCCAGAATGCAAAGAAATACCTCCATCGGGATTGGAACGGGCAGCGCCGTACTTCAAGTCTCCCTTGATATGAACCCCGCATGCGGCGAGCTGCGCCCTGATTTGATGGTGCCGTCCGGTTAAAAGACGGATTTTCAACAGGACGTAACGCTCGGAACGGGAAGCTTCTTCGTATTCCAGCACTGCTTTTTGAGGATCCGTAAAGCGATGCGCTGTTTGTAAATCTTTGTATGCAAAAGACTTATTCACTTTGGTATTTCTCACGACGTAGTGTTCAAGCCGTCCTTCCTTATTCTGAAGGTTTTTATCAACTATGGCGTAATATACCTTATGCACATCTCCGTCCTTGAACATTTTATTTATACGTTCAAGAGCCTTTGTTGTCTTACAAAAAAGAACAGCTCCGCTTGTAGGTCTGTCCAACCGATGCGGAAGACCTAAGAAAACATTTCCCGGTTTGTCGTATTTCCTTTTAAGATATGCTTTTAAATCATCTATCAGACAAGTGTCTCCGCTTTTGTCCGCTTGTACGATTTCTCCGCAAAGCTTATTTATCGCAATAAAGTGATTATCCTCGTAAATAACCCGTTCTTCCAATGGTTTAAACCGTTTTCCTCCTTCTCCTCCTGCCGAAAAAGCACACCTGTCTTCCGAACGGGTTCCGCCCGAAGCGCCGCTACCGGATTTAAAGCCCTTACCGCCCGAAGCGCCGTTACCGGATTTAAAGCCCTTACCGCCCGAAGCGCCGTTACCGGATTTAACGCCCTTACCGCCCGAAACGCCGTTACCGGATTTAAAGCCCTTACCGCACGGAACACGATTTCCGTCTGTAATGCCGCCCTTGGAATTAAACCCGCCTCTCGCATAAGCCCTTTTTGCAACACCGGCGCCGGTTTTTTCGCTACGCGACGAAGAAGCGTAATATTTCTTCATATCCTTCCTCCGCAGAATCAATCAAAGAGACTCGGTTCGTCGTCC
>CAMKAB010000049.1 GCA_946410375.1 uncultured Spirochaetaceae bacterium | reverse complement strand
GAAGTTCACAAGCAGGGAGTACATTGATCTGCTTACTCCTTGGACAACGAATACGCAGTTGTCAATGACTTTCCGCCTTACTGATACTCCTGTGACGAGTCTTCAGAACTGGGGCCAGTATGTCGGAGTTGTCGGAGACAGACAGCGTGTGAACGGCAGGGCTACCGGGGTAAGCGTGTGGTGGCATATTTATACTAACCGATGGTATGTGCTTAAAGGAGATAACAATCCGAACGACAATGAAGTGACTCCGGCTGTTTCTGCGGGAAGCGGTATTTATACAATAAATATTGATACGAAGAGCGATGTGAAAATTTTCCACAACGGAAGCGCGATAAGCATTTCAAATGGGGATTACGCGATAGCAGGTCTGAACCCCGGACCTCTTTCGATTCTGGTTGGAACGGTAAGGGATAGTTACAATAATATGACCGCATATAATTTCGGCGGAAGATTATACGCTTTTTCGTATGGGGAGAAAGGAGTTGAAACAAGAAGATTTGTTCCTTGCAGGTTGATTAAGAAAATCAGTACGTATGATGCCGGACTTGTTTCTGCGGATGGAAAGACGCACGTTGCGGGAGAAGTCGGTTTCTGGGATATTTTGGAAAACAAGTTCTACGGAAACGCAGTCAGTATCGGTGCGCTTAAGTGCGAGTTGGATTAAAAAAGGACTGACGGCTTAGATGTGTTGCGATTATCATGATTCGCAGGTCTGTTTTGAAAATGAATTAACGCCTGAGTGAAAGTTGCGGGTTTTCGGAAATCCGCATTTCTCGAAAGCAGGCATTTTACCCTTTGGAGGTTGCCCACGGACAAGGCAGCCTCCTTTTATTTTGTGTTGGCAAGCCGTCCGTAAACTCGCGCTGTGCTTATAACGTTGTGATTGAAAATGCGAGGTTTGCGACAAAAGAGCACAAACTCTTTTACGCTGTAGTTATATTTTTGCGATAAGCCGTCCGTAAACTCGCGCTGTGCTTATAACGTTGTGAAGTTGTGGAAACTGAAAATGCGATGTTTGTGACAAAAGAACACAGAGGCGACAGACGTAAAGATTTATGTTTGATGAAAAAAAGAAATTGCCCGGAACGAGACTCGAACTCACACACCATTGCTGGAACTTGGACCTGAACCAAGCGCGTCTACCAATTCCGCCATCCGGGCAGGACTGTTTGAAACATTCGCCGAGAAAGAGTTTCAAGGACACCATCAAATCGTAAGCGTTATTCTCAGGTGTTTTTTCGGACGGGTTTTGAAGATTTTCAGAAACCGACCTTAAAATTAAACAAAACCGTTTAAACGCCGTTTAAACTGCGTCTGAACACCGTTCTCAGTTGTATTGTATTTTATTCATCAAAAAACACTTTGTCAATTACCGGAGAAGCAACATCGTGTCTGTTAAAAATTTTTTTTCTAATTATTGCCTACGTAAAATAATAACATTAAAATCATTAAAAAACAAAAAGCAGGGGAAGATTTTCGGAAAACCGCTTTGAATAACAGGATGGGCGGTTTACGTAAACATCGATATGGAGAGGCGCCGATACGGACGGAAACATCCCTTCGGTATTGCGTACGGAGTTATTCGGGATCTGCGTTGTTGTTTAAACAGTTGAAACACTTGAAACAGTTGAAATAGAGTTGATAATACGTTAATTGAAATACAAGGAGAAGCGAAAATGAATGAATTGGCTATGGAATTGAATAAGGCCTTAACCGGAACGAATGTGTACGAAATGTTATCTGATTACGGTAAAAGAATGTATGTTCCTAACGGCATAGTGCTTCAAAGCGCGGAAGCGAAGCAAAAAGCCAAGAGATATAATGCAACAATCGGAACTGCTCTCGAGGGAGGGGTTTCAATGTATATGCCTTCTGTTAAATCGTTGTTTTCAGAAGAATTAAGTCCTGCGGAGATTTTTGCGTATTCTCCGATGGGAGGAAACGCGCGTCTTCGCGAATTATGGGCGGAGGAAATGCGTGAGAAGAACCCTACTCTTCGGGGAAAAAAGACAACCCTTCCTATTGTGTGCGGAGGGCTTACGAGTGCGCTCAGTTTGGCTTTTTCTCTTTTTGCAGACAAGGGAGACAGCGTTGTTCTTCCCGATTTATACTGGGAAAACTACAACCTCATTATTGATGAACAGAGGGAAGCGAAAAAAGTTCTGTTTGATATGTTCACTCCAGGTGGGAATTTTAACGTTGAGGGATTGAAAAACGCCGTTTTGAGCGTGAAAAAGGACAAGGTCCTCGTTATTTTGAATTTCCCGAATAATCCTACGGGTTATACGCCGACGCAGACGGAAGCAAAGGCGATATGCGCTGCGCTCACCGATATTGCGGAAAGCGGAAAGAAATTGGTTGTTTTTTCCGATGACGCATATTTCGGTTTGTTTTTTGAAGATGATGTGAACAGGGAAAGTCTGTTTGCAACTCTTTGTGATGCAAGTCCTAATCTTCTCGCAATTAAGTGCGACGGCGCAACGAAGGAAGAAATGGCATGGGGTTTCAGAATTGCATTCCTCACTTACGGCTTTAAGGATGCAACGGAAGAGGCTTTAAACGCGCTTACAAAGAAAACTCTCGGTTCGGTAAGGGGCAGCTTTTCCAATTGCTCGACTCCTGCGCAGAGCATTCTGCTTAGAGCGATGCAAGGCCCGACCTATGTCGAAGAGAAAAAAGCCGGTGTTAAGAAAATCGGGGAACGGTATAAAATTCTCAAGGATACGCTTTCCCGTTATAAGGATAATGCGAATTTGACTCCGTATCCGTTTAACAGCGGATATTTTATGAGTTTTCATACCGCGTGTCCTGCTGAAACGCTCAGACAACATTTGCTTAACGTCTATGAAACGGGTTCGATCTGCGTCGGAGAGCATGTGCTCAGACTTGCGTTCTCTAGTGTGGACGCTGATAAGATAGAATCTTTGGTTTCCACCGTTTATCAAGCGGCAGAAGATGTTTGCAAAGGGTGATGTATGAGGTTTGTGGTTCAGGTTGTTAAAAATGCGTCGGTGAGCGTGGATGGAAAGCTCACGGGGAGCATTGAGCGCGGGCTTTTGGTGCTGGCGGGAATTTCAGGCACGGACACAAGGGAAATTGCAGATAAGATGGTGAAAAAGCTCTGTTCTCTTCGTATTTTTTCGGATGAGAACGGAAAAACGAATCTTTCTCTTTCGGATGTGAAAGGGGAGCTTCTGATTGTTTCACAATTTACGCTTTATGCGGATTGCAAGAGCGGAAACAGACCGGGTTTTTCGAATGCCGGTCGTCCTGATATGGCGGAGGAGATGTATAACTACATTGTGAAAAAAGCGGAGGAATATGCGGGTCACGTGGGAACAGGGGTGTTCGGGGCTCATATGCAAGTGTCTTTGCTGAACGACGGTCCGTTTACCGTGATTCTGGATTCCGAGGAGCTTTTCGGAAAGTAAGTCGGTCTGCGGATTGCGCGGTTGCGCATGGCTCGCGGGGGTTTTTTGTGTGCCGCTGTGGCAGACGGTGGAGATCTGGAGGTTGCTGCGCCTGATAGCGGATTGCGCGGTTGCGCATGGCTCGCGAAGGTTTTTTTGCACCGCTACGCCTAACGACGGAGGCTTTTTGGCCTGTTCGAGAGCCCTCGGAGGCTTTGGAGGTTGCTGCGCCTGATAGCGGATTGCGCGGTTGCGCATGGCTCGCGTGGGTTTTTCCGCGGTGAAATATGAATATTACCGATGGATTCGGCGCGGCAATCGGTGCGTTTGCACAGCGTAGCAGGCTTAATATGGCTCAAAATATTCATTCAAATCGGAGTTTTATGACAGAAAAATTGATAACCGGAGATGAGCTGACATGCGAACTGCGCAAAATTCTGGAAGAGAGCTCAAAACGTTTTATTCTTGCGATTGACGGCAGGTGCGCATCGGGAAAGACAACTTTCGCCCGCTCGCTTTCCGCTCTTTTCGGAGAATACGGACCTGCTGTTTTCTCCATAGATGATTTTTTTCTCCCTTTTGATGAAAGGCGGGACGACTGGAGACATATACCTGCGGGTAATATTGATTTGAAACGCTTTGAAGCAGAGGTTTTGCAGAAGCTCCGAGCGGGCTCGAATAGTATTGCGTATAGCGAATACAACTGTAAAACCGGCGTTTTCTCGCGGAAAATTAAGGATAAAATAGGTTCGTTTGCGATTATTGAGGGTGCGTACTGCGTTCATCCTTATTTATCGTCATATTATGATAAAACAGTGTTTCTTACAGCGGATAAGAGAGTTCGGGAAGAGCGAATAAGAAAGAGAAACGGGGAGGAAGGACTCCGGACATTCGGAAAAATGTGGATTCCGATGGAAGAACATTATTTTAAAGTGTTCAGGATTGAAGAAAAATGCGATTATATTATTCAAAATAATGATTTCAGTGGAAATTTGCGGTCATGAGCGTCGGATGGGTGATTGATAAATGAGCCGTATTTCATACAATAAAAGAAGGGGGAATGGTTATGTTTAGCGAGATTAAGAAGAATTTCGGGTTCGGCCTTATGCGCTTGCCAATGATAAAAACCGAAACGGCAGGGAAAGACGCTTTATCGGAAAACGGCGCTTCGCAGGAAAAGGTGAATATTTCCGAGGTGTGCAAAATGGTTGACGCCTTTGTGGACGCCGGATTTAACTACTTCGACACCGCTCACGGTTATCTTAACGGGTTAAGCGAACAGGCTTTTAAAGAATGCGTTGCAAAGCGTTACCCGAGAGAAAAGTTCGTTCTTACGAATAAGCTTTCAACATTCTTTTTCAACTCGCAGGAGGAAATCCGTCCTCTTTTTGAGTCGCAATTGGAGTGTTGCGGTGTGACTTATTTTGATTTTTATCTGATGCACGCTCAGGATGCTTCCATTTTTGAGAAGTAC
Source organism: uncultured Spirochaetaceae bacterium (assembly GCA_946410375.1). Lineage (GTDB taxonomy): Bacteria > Spirochaetota > Spirochaetia > Sphaerochaetales > Sphaerochaetaceae > CAMKAB01. The sequence continues at coordinate 1,568 of CAMKAB010000049.1, read as the reverse complement.
AAGAAATGCAAGGCTTATGAGACCGCTTTGGAGTTGAAAAAAGAGGGTAAAATCAAGCATTTCGGCATTTCCTTTCACGACAGTCCCGAAGTTTTAGACAGGATTTTAACCGAATATCCCGAAATAGAGGCGGTTCAGATTCAGTTTAATTATGCGGATCTGCATGATACTGCGGTGGAAGCGTTGCGTGTGTATGAAGTGTGCAGGAAGCATAATAAACCTTCAATAGTTATGGAGCCTGTGAAGGGAGGAAACCTGGTGAATCTGCCGGAAGGTCCTCAAAAGATAATGGACGATTTTCAAAAAAAGAGAGGAACCCGTTTCAGCAACGCGAGTTACGCGATTCGCTTTGCGGCAAGTTACGATAATAATTTTATGATTTTATCGGGGATGAGTTCTTTTGAACAAATGCAGGATAATCTCGGCTTTATGGAGAATTTCAAGCCTTTGGATGATGAAGAACGAGCTATGATTCATGAAGTTGCGGATGCCTTCAATAAGCTGGATAAGATTCCGTGTACGCTTTGCCACTATTGCGTACGGGATAATCATTGTCCGAAAGATATACAGATACCCGAGCTTTTCTCATGTTTCAATAAGAAAAAGCTGTTTAACAGCTGGAATCAGGATTATTACTACGAGAATGTTTTAACAAAGGCTCACGGAAAGGCTTCGGATTGCATTAAATGCGGGAAATGCGAAAAAATCTGTCCGCAGCATCTCGGAATAAGAAGCTTGCTGGAAGAGGTTGCCGCAGAGTTTGAAAAAAAGAAAAAGTGAGAGCGGGCCAGCTTGTTTTTTACCGCGATGGGTTCGGTTTTGCGGGTTTGAAATGCTCTCATTTGCAAAGAAAAAAGGAACGGAAAGCGTTATGAACGAATGTTTTAACAGAGAGGAAATAGACGGAATAGTTTCCGGTGTTTTGGAGGATTACAAGAGGGATCTTGTTATAAACACGGACAATATTTTCAACAAACCGGATAAGAACGAGGTTAATTCTCTTGTGGACAAGCTTTTACAGGTTGTGTATCCGGGGTTTTTCAGAGATAAGAAATATAAGGTTTATAATGCGGATACTTTTTATTCCATTTTGATTGAAGACATCATGTACCACCTGAACAAGGAAATATATCTTGCATTGGGGTTCAAGAAAGGTTTCGTGGAAAAAAACGAGACCGAGCGCGCGTGCAGAAGCATGACTTTAACAAAAAAATTCTTTGCTAAACTTTCGCGGATCAGGGAGTGTGTTGAATCGGACGTGATAGCGGCGTTTAACGGAGATCCGGCTGCCGAGAGCTATGAAGAAATAATCCTGTCTTATCCCGGTCTTATGGCGTCTACGGTGAGCCGTATCGCCCATGAATTATACCTCTTGAATGTGCCTGTGTTGCCGAGGCTTATGACTGAGTACGCCCATTCGCTTACAGGGATAGATATTCATCCGGGAGCGGAAATCGGAAAGTATTTTTTTATCGACCACGGAACAGGGGTTGTGATAGGGGAGACAACGGTTATCGGCGAGCATGTGACTCTGTATCAGGGAGTAACTCTCGGTGCGCTCTCAACTC
>CAMKAB010000048.1 GCA_946410375.1 uncultured Spirochaetaceae bacterium | reverse complement strand
ATGGCAAGAATTGCAGGTGTAGATTTACCTAACAAGGCTACAAAGATTGCTTTGACATATATCTACGGAATCGGAAGAACTTCTGCAGAGGAAATTTGCAAAAAGTGCAATGTTGATCCGGACGTAAAGATTAACACGCTGAGTGCGGAGGTTCTTGCAGAACTCAGAAAAGTTATTGAGAACGATTACACGGTTGAAGGAAGACTGCGTTCTCAAACGCAACTTAATATAAAGCGCCTTATGGATATCGGATGTTATCGCGGATTAAGGCACAGAAAGGGTCTTCCTGTACGTGGACAGAGAACAAAGACGAACGCGCGTACTCGTAAGGGTAAGAAAAAGACTATAGCCGGAAAGAAGAAGGCCGACTAAGGTAGGAGAGTGAATTATGAAGGCAAATAAAAAGAAAGCCAAGAAGACAGTATATGAAGGTAATGTCTATATTCAGGCGACTTTCAACAATACGATAATAACTTTTACCGACCTTAACGGAAACGCTCTTTCGTGGTCCAGTGCCGGCGGGCAGGGCTTCCGCGGTGCTAAGAAGAGCACTCCGTATGCCGCTCAGACAGTTTGCGAAATCGCGGGCAAGAAGGCGTTGGAATATGGTTTGAATGAAGTTAACGTATTTGTGAAGGGTCCGGGTCAGGGTAGAGAATCCGCTATCCGTGCGTTGGGGACTTTAGGATTAAAGGTACGCTCGATCAGAGACGTCACCCCTATCCCTCATAACGGATGCAGACCCAGAAAAACCAGAAGAATATGATTAGGAGATTGTAGATTATGGCAAGATATACAGGACCAAAATGCAGATATTGCAGAGCGGAAAGAGCGAAACTTTTTCTTAAGGGCTCAAAGTGTTTATCGGCAAAGTGTCCAATGAATAATCCTATGGAATCAGGACTTCCCGGGAGAGACCCTAAGGCGAGAGCGAAGAAGCCTACGGACTATGCGCTCATGCTTAGAGCGAAACAGAGACTTAAGAGAATTTATTGCATGCTTGAAAAGCAGTTTAAGCTGACATTCAACGAAGCATCCCGTATGGGCGGGAAAACCGGCGATAACCTGATTGCACTTCTTGAGAGAAGACTTGATAACGTTGTGTTCAGAATGCACTTCGCATGTTCAAGACCTCAGGCTGCGCAGCTTATTTCTCACGGTCATATTTTTGTAAACGGTCGCAGAGTTGATATTCCGTCGTACAGAGTAAAGGTCGGAGACGAAATTGAAGTTTCTGCTAAGGGCAAGAATATGCTTATTGTTAAGGAAAACCTTTTGGAAGTAGGCAAGAGCGGTGTTGCGTCTTGGCTTAGCGTTGATGCGGACAATATGAAGGGTCAGTTTAACAATATTCCTGAGAGAGTAGAAGTCAGGGAACTTGAAGGCGTGAATGAACAGTTAGTTGTTGAATTGTATTCAAGATAATTTCAAGGAACTTCTGAGGTTCGGCTTTTGTATGGCTGCGTCTTATATGCGCTTTATGTTGAATTTATGTGCGTAATACAAAGGGCGAGGGCTTGTATGAAAGCGGAATTTTCAGGAATTCCCCCCCTAAGGAGACAGAATGGCAAGAAAAAATCTGCTGCAAGGGTTCAAAATTCCCAAGTATCCGGTTCTTGAAAAATCAGAACCAAGGGATCATAGCTACGGTAGGTTCGTTGCATATCCTTTTGAAAGAGGATTTGGAACAACTGTAGGTAATACTCTCAGAAGGATTTTACTTTCTTCAATTCAGGGATATGCTATTACTGCAATCTGGTTGCATTACACCGATGAATCGGGTGAGCATGAAATCACGAGCGAGTTTGAGTCTATTCCCGGAGTAAAGCAGGATATTCCCGAGATTATTGCGAGATTAAAGCAACTTAAACTTTTATTGCCTGAAGAGGTTGAGTCGGAAATTATTGAGATTGAGAAAAGCGGAGAAGGCGCTTTATCGGGCGCGGACTTTGAGAAAGACAAGGTTCAGGTCATGAATAAGGACTTTGTTATTTTTGATATGGCGGCGGATTGCAATGTCCGGCTGGAAGTCCAGATCAATTTTAACAGGGGTTATGTTCCTTCGGAAGTCATTCAGGAGATGATAGATAAGGATGATGACAAAAATCCGGGTATTATCCCTGTTGATGCGATTTTCTCACCGGTTCTCAGAGTAAAATATCAGGTGGAGCCTACCCGGGTCGGGCAGAGAAACGACTACGACAAGCTGACGCTGGAAGTTTGGACGGACGGAACGATTTCTGCCGAGGACGCAGTGGCTGAGGCTGCTAAGATTGCCAAGGATCATTTCACGATTTTCATCAACTTTGATGAGAAGATGGTTACGGCGAATGAAGAGGTTGATGAGGAGCAGAAGAGAATTGACAAGATTCTTTCAACTCCGGTGGAGGAATTGGAGCTCACGGTTCGTTCAAGCAATTGTTTGAAGAATGCTCAGATTCACACAATCAGAGATCTTACGAAGATGACGGAGGAAGAGATTACCAAGACGCGTAATTTTGGTAAGAAGAGCCTGTCGGAAATTAAAGAAAAGCTCAAGGAGTGGAACCTCTCTCTCGGAATGACTGATTACAGTGTTCTGAGAACGGGTAATAAAACAAGTAAGGAACTCCCTGAGAATAAGGAAGAGAAAGATGAAGCATAGGATTGGTTTTAATGCCCTGAGCAGAAACCACGCAGAACGCAAAGCTCTGAAAAGAAACATGGTAACAAGTCTTTTCAGATACGAGCGTATTGAAACAACCAAGGCTAAGGCTAAGGAAATTCAGCGTGCTGCAGAAAAACTTATCACAAGGGCCAAGGTAGACAGCGTTCACAACCGCAGAGTTGCTTCTGCGAACCTTTATGATGAGGCGGTTGTTAATAAGTTGTTTACGGAAATTGCACCTCTTTATGCAGAGGTAAACGGCGGTTATACAAGAATTATCAAAACCGCAAGCCGTTTCAATGATTCTGCTGAAATGGCTATCCTTGAGCTGACAAAGAAGACTGAGAAGTCTGAAAAGAAAGCTAAGGCGAAAGAGAAAAAGGCTGATAAATAAGAGAGTGGAAACTCGGATCCGAAAACGGAAGCCGAATTCAGTCTTTATTTCACACAAGACCGGGACTTGCGTCCCGGTGTTTTTTTTGTAATGATTTATAAATTCCCGGGATTAACCCTTCTTTTCCAGCATATCCTTTATGCCTCCGAGGGAGGAAAGAATGCCGGTGGCTTCATACGGCATGTAGATAACCTTGTTGTCTTTTCCTGAAACCATATAGTTTAGCGTTTCTATGTATCTCATGGTGCAGAGATAATTTGCCGCAGCGGCCGGGTCTCCGAAAGCGTTTTTTACAAGTTCGATGGATTCTTTTTCAGCCTTTGCGCGGGCGATCTTCGCTTCCGCGTCTCCTTCCGCACGTAAAACCACAGCGGCTTTATCGCCTTTAGCCTGGTTGATTTTCGCTTCTTTTATACCTTCCGCTTGAAGAATGTTTGAAGTTTTTTCTCCCTCCGCTCTTAGAATGAGAGCCCTCTTGTCCCTTTCGGCACGCATTTGCTTTTCCATCGTTTCTCGAATTTCAGAAGGCGGGTCGATGTCCTTGAGTTCAACTCTGTTCACCTTAACGCCCCATTTGTCAGTGGCTTCATCCAGAATCTTTGTAAGTTTTGAATTGATGGTGTCCCGGCTTGAGAGCGTTTCATCCAGTTCCAATTCTCCGATAACGTTTCTGAGCGTGGTTTGCGTGAGTTTTTCTATAGCATTCGGAAAGTCAGCCACTTCGTAAATCGCGCTCTTAGGATCCATAATCTGGAAGTACAGAAGCGCGTCTATTGAAATGTTCACGTTATCTTTTGTAATCACGTTCTGGCGAGGATAATCGTACACCTGTTCTCGCAAATCAATCCTGTTCAGAAGTCTTGAAGGAGTCATTAAGTTGTCTCCCTGCCTTGAAGAACTGGTGCGCCAGAGAATAGGACGCGGTTTGTCTATAATCGGAAAAATGAAGTTGATTCCGGGGTGGAGAACTTTGTGGAATTTTCCGAGCCTTTCGTAAATCATCGTTTCGCTTTGACTGACAATGACTATTGATGAAAAAATAATGATTACTGCCAAAATAATGCAGATTCCTAAAATGATTAAAGAATACATTATCTGTCTCTCCTGATTTATTATGTTTTATAAATTTATTTCTCCGCCTTTTATGCCATGCTTTGTGTTTTCGGGGTTTAAAAGGATTCCTTACTTGCGCATTTTCATGCGGTTGAAAATATTTGAAAACATTTCGGATTCGTTTTAAACGCCTGAACGCTTGATTATCGGTCCTTACCGGTCTTGTTCCGACCTGACGTTATCCCGGTGTTTTACGGGCGCAAGCCCGGAGGCTAATACCAGTGTTACACCGGTGTTAAGCCGGAGAACAGGTGGCGTCGGATTGAGTACGCCGGACTTTGACTTGTTGTTTACGGGCGGTAACCGGGCGTTAATACCTGTGTTACACCTGTGTTAAGCCGGAGAATACGTGTCCATAAACGAGTTCACACTCGCTTCGCAACTTCTCATAGCAAGGATTGTTTTTTCAATCAGTTCGTCAAGCGTCCATCCAAGTCTGTCCGCACCGATCTGAATTGTTTCGCGAGAGCATCCTGCGGCAAACTTTTTATCCTTGAATTTTTTCTTAACGCTTTTAAGCTCCATATCCATAACGGAACGACTCGGTCTCATAAGAGAGCAGGACCAAATCAGCCCGGTAAGTTCATCTGCGGCGAAAAGAATTTTTTCCAATTCCTCCACAGGTTCAATATCGGAACAGATACCGAATCCGTGTGAGCAGATAGTGTGAATCATATCATCTCCGGCACCGGCATCACGCAGAAGTTCGGGCGCTTTTTTACAGTGCTCTTCGGGATAAAGCTCAAAGTCAATGTCGTGCAAAAGACCGCACTGCGCCCAGTATTCTTCCTCTTCAGGCGCATATTCTTTTGCGAAATACCGCATACAACCTTCCAGAGTGAGCGCATGGCGGATATGGAAGGGATCCTTATTATATTTTTTTAGAAGCAGGAAAGCTTCTTCCCCGGTGAATTTTGAAATATGCATAATATTCCTCCTCGGTTTCAGAATACGATTGTAAAGGAATATTTGCAACTTATAAGGATGCATTTGGAAAACGGTTTTTAAAGACAGTCGGATATTTGCAATATGAATTTGCAAAATAAATAGCGGACTTAGTTCAAGGAATGATTATGTTAATAAAAGAAGTGTTTGGTTATAAAGCTAATTTTTCGCGTATTTGTTTAATGTATTTTTTAACGTATTAGCTTAATGAACTGCGGGAACACGGGAAAAGGAGAAAAAGAGAAAAAGACGACATTGCTCGCAAGACGCCTTTCGGAGAATTTGCGAATAAGTTTTGCCGATGCTTCAATAAGGAAATCGTGATAAATATTAGCTTATATTCCCGAAAAAATGTTATTATATATGTATGAATGCGGGTGGAGTTAAACATCTGATTATCGTGTTGAAAAAAGCACGGAAACATGGGGCTTCAACTGATTGTTTGACAAGGTTTGATAAAGGAAATATCTTTTGATTGAGAGCATGTTGAAAGTCTGCATAGCTTTGAATTGCGATATTTGGGAAGCATGCTGGAGAAAAGCTTGCGGAGAAGCGGTTTTACAACTGTTCGCGTGGCGGCTTTAGCGAGTGTGCCAAAGAAAAAGTAACGGAGAAATAGCTTCCTGATGTTGTTAGAAAAAAAAGTAGATATAAAAGAAAATGACCTTCTCAAGATTGATTCTGAATTATTGGCAATACTTTTAAAAGACAAAACAACCGGTAATAACATTATTTGGGCAACGGATAATTATTCTCAATTCGGATATTCTTATTCTTCTGATAAGGAAATAAAAATTGAACTCGTCACTTTCAGGCGCGGCGGAATAGTAAAGCCGCGTATTAAAAAATCAAAAACGGAGCAGCTGAAGCGAGTGCGGCAGAAGGCAGAAGTGTTCACCCCCTGCTGGATTTGTAACATGCAGAACAATAAGGTTGATGAAGAATGGTTCGGACGAAACGCCGTTTTTAATGTGGAAAAAGGAACTTCATGGGAAACGAGAAGGGAAAAAATAATATTTCCTGCTACAAACGGAAAAGATTGGAAGGATTATGTTCTCTCAAAACGGCTAGAAATGTGCTGTGGAGAGGCTCCCTATATTGCAAGCCGCTATGACGTGGTAACCGGGGATTATATAGAAGTAACGGATAGGATTGGGATTTTAGACAGAAAACTTAGAATTGTCAGTGAAAATACGAAAACCCGAAAGCAGTGGCTTAATTGGGCATATAAAGCAGTTCAAAATGTTTATGGCTTTGACTGGCAAGGTGATAACGTCCTTATAGCAAGGGAAAATCTTTTATTTACCGTTGCCGAGCATTATGCAGAAAAGTTTGAGGAAAAACTTGAAACTCGGGATTTAATTCGTTTTGCTAAGGT
>CAMKAB010000047.1 GCA_946410375.1 uncultured Spirochaetaceae bacterium | reverse complement strand
GTTTTGCTTTTGGTGTTTTATTACATCATTCTGAAATCTTCCGAAGGAGTTCTTGTCGGCATTATCACGTTCGGTGTTAACAGCGGAGCGTATATTGCAGAACTAATCAGAGGCGGAATAAACGCGGTGGACATCGGTCAGAACGAGGCGGGAAGGAGTTTGGGGCTTTCCCGGCTGGAAACAATGGAGTACATAATTTTTCCGCAGGCTCTCAGGCATATTTTGCCTTCCATCGGAAATGAGCTGATTGCGTTGATAAAGGAAACGGCAGTGGCGGGGTATGTGGCTGTTGTGGACTTGACGAGGGCGGGAAACCTTATCAGAAACAATACATACGATGCGGTGAATCCGCTTATGGTAACGGCGATAACTTATTTGGTGATAGTGATTTGTCTTACAACGTTGCTGAGAGTGTTCGAGAGAAAGCTTTCGGAAAGCGGCGCCAGGAAATAAGAAAAGCGTTGAAGAGTGGGAAATTTAAACAGATTGAGGTGAAAATATGAATATTAACGAATTGCCGAAGCAGTTCAAAGGAAAAAGTTTCTTAAAACTGCTTGATTTCAGTGCGGAAGAGATTGAGGAAATGCTGAATGTGTCTGCCGCGTTGAAAGCGGAAAAAAAGCGGGGCGTTCCTCATCAGATGTTCAAGGGCAAAACAATAGCGTTGCTTTTTGAAAAAACCAGTACGAGAACGCGTTGCGCTTTTGAAGTGGCTGCGTACGACTTAGGTATGAATACGGTGTATCTTGATCCGTCCGGTTCTCAGATGGGTAAAAAAGAAAGTATCGAAGACACCGCAAAGGTGTTGGGTAGGACGTTTGACGGGATCGAGTATCGAGGCTACGGGCAGGAGAATGTGGATATTCTTGCTAAATGCTCTGGTGTTCCTGTTTGGAACGGGCTTACGAACGAGTTCCACCCGACACAGGTTCTCGCCGATCTTTTAACAGTTAAGGAACATTTCGGTTCTTTGAAGGGGAAAACTCTTGTTTTTATGGGGGATGCGCGTTTTAATATGGGGAATTCCCTGATGGTGGGATGCAGTAAAATGGGAATGAATTTTGTTGCTTGTTCCAATCCCAAGTATTTCCCGGGTAAAGAATTAACAGATGTTTGCAAGGATATTTGCAAAACTTCCGGAGGTAGCGTTAAGTTCTGTTCCGATGCCTTTGAAGCCACGAAAAACGCCGATGTGATTTACACGGATGTCTGGGTTTCCATGGGAGAGCCTGCGGAGGCGTGGAAAGAGAGAATAGAGGACCTGCTTCCTTACAGAGTGACGAAAGAGATAATGAATAATGCGGGAGAAAATGCGATTTTCATGCATTGCCTGCCGTCTTTCCACGATTTGAACACTTCCATCGGTCGTGAGATCTATGAAAAATTCGGCCTTGATTGCATGGAAGTTACGGACGAGGTGTTCACATCTAAGCAGTCCGTGGTGTTTGACGAGGCGGAGAACCGTATGCATACGATTAAGGCTGTTATGGCTTTAACGCTGTGACATCGCGGTACTTGCGGTACGTAAGAGAAAACGCTTTATCGGCGGAGCGTGATTCGATGAGATGTTGTGCGCTCTGTCGGAGAGGGGATTTTAAGGGGTTTCCCCTTAGGAAAGGGGGTAGGACGCAACAAAGTGCGGCCGAGGGGGACTTTTCCCCCGCAAGAGGAGAAAAAGCCTCTGCAAAAGGAGAAAAAGATGGAAAAGAAAGATATTAAGAAAATTGTGCTGGCGTATTCGGGCGGTCTTGATACGTCTATTATTATTCCTTGGCTTAAAGAGAATTATAACAATCCCGAGATTATTGCGGTGTCGGGAAATGTCGGACAGGCGGATGAGCTTGAAGGGCTCGAAGAGAAGGCTCTCAAAACGGGTGCGAGCAAGCTGATTGTGGCGGATTTGATAGACGAGATGGTGGATGAGGTTATCATTCCGTCTTTGAAGATGGGGGCGAAATATGAAACCTACCTGCTCGGTACTGCTTTTGCGCGTCCTATTATCGGCAGAAAGCTGGCTGAGGTGGCTCTTTCGGAGGGCGCAGACGCTATCTGCCACGGCGCAACCGGCAAGGGGAACGATCAGGTGCGTTTCGAGCTTGCAATCAAGCGTTTCGCTCCGGGTATGAAGATTATCGCTCCGTGGAGGGAATGGTCAATTAAGAGCAGGGATGAGGAGATAGACTACGCGGAGGCTCATAATGTGCCGCTTAAGATTTCCAGGGAGACAAGCTATTCAAAGGATAAGAATCTTTGGCATTTGAGCCATGAGGGTCTTGATTTGGAAGATATCGCTAATGAGCCGCAGTACGATAAGGAGGGCTTTTTGGAGATGGGAGTGTCTCCGTTTAAGGCTCCTGATACGCCGGAATACGTAACGCTGAGCTTTAAGGCAGGCGCTCCTACGGCTCTGAACGGAAAGGAGATGAAGGCTAGCCTTATTATTGAGGAACTGAACAAAATCGGCGGAAAGCACGGGGTTGGAATTATTGATATTGTGGAGAACCGCCTTGTAGGGATGAAAGACAGGGGCGTGTATGAAACTCCGGGCGGAACCATACTTTATAAGGCTCATGAGCAGCTTGAAATGATTACGGTGGATAAAGATACGCTTCATTTAAAACAGAAGCTCGCTGTGGATTACGCGGATCTGATTTACAACGGAAAGTGGTTCAGTCCGCTTCAGGAAGCGCTTACCGCGTTTGCTAACGAATCCAACAAGTATGTAACGGGTGATGTTAAGCTTAAACTTTATAAGGGGAATATTATTCCTGCGGGGCTTTCTTCTCCGTATTCGTTGTACAGCGAGAATCTGGTAACGTTCGGCGAGAGCGACTATAATCAGAAAGATGCGGAAGGGTTTATCAATCTTTGGGGTCTTTCCACAAAGGTTCAGGCGCTGAGAGAGCAGGGTGCGCTGTAAGTTTAAATACTTTGATAGCGCGAGAAGTTCATTCCGGGTTTACGAATAGCGCACATTGCGGGAAAGATTTACGGTATAGCGGTGTTTAATCGCTTTTGCGGGTTTGAAAATTACGCAAACAATGTTTTTTAGCATGTTGCAGGCGTAAAGTTCGGCGTACGGGTTTGAAAAATCAGTAGCAGCGCGCATTGCGGGAAAGCATTGCGGGATAGATGTGCATGGCAGCATCGTTATCGTATATTCTTAAAATATGATTATTTAAAAAAGTGATTCAGGGTGCAGAAATGCACTCTGAAGTTTTTTGCGGAAATTCTGAAGGCTGAAAGCCGTTGTAATCGGATGTTTGTATTGTCGGATGTTTTATAATTGAACGTTTTTGTGGTCGGATGTTTTTATTGTCGGACGTTTTTAGTTTAAATCAAAAAAAGCAAATGCAAGAAAGGGTGATTGTATGAAAAAAATGTGGGCGGGCAGAACCGAAGCGAGAGTTGATAAAATCGCTGACAGCTTCAATTCTTCAATTTCGTTTGATTCAAGGATGTACGAAGAGGATATAACGGGAAGCATCGTGCATGCGAAAATGCTTGAAAAGCAGGGTATTATCTCCTTTGAGGAACGTTTGTCTATAGAAAACGGCTTGAAAACCATTCTTTCCGATTTGCAAACGGGAAAGCTTGAAATATCTTCCTCGGCGGAAGACATTCATATGTTTGTGGAAGAAGTGCTCACCGAACGAATCGGAGATGCAGGTAAAAAGCTTCATACCGCCCGTTCCAGAAACGATCAGGTGGCGCTGGATGTTCGTTTGTATACGAGAAAAACGGCGAAAGAGGTAATCGGTAAGCTTAAAGCGTTGATTGGCGTTATTAAAAACAGAGCGGAAGAAAACCTTGATGCGATAATGCCGGGATATACTCATTTGCAACACGCCCAGCCGATTCTTTTCAGTCATCACATTCTTGCGTATGCGTTTATGTTTCTTCGGGACATCGGGCGGTTAGAAGATTGCATAAAGAGAATAAATATTTCTCCAATCGGCTCATGCGCTCTTGCAGGAACAACGTACGACACGGACAGGTTTTTTGAAGCTCAAAATTTAGGTTTTTCCGAGCCGTGCAGAAACAGCATGGACGGAGTTTCCGACAGGGATTTTTGTGTGGAGTTTTTAAGCGCCGCTTCTCTTATTATGCCGCATTTAAGCCGTTTTTCAGAGGAATTGATTCTCTGGTCAAGTTGGGAATTCGCCTTTATTGAAATGTCCGACGCGTATTCCACCGGTTCGTCCATTATGCCGCAGAAAAAAAATTCCGATATGGCTGAGCTGTGCAGAGGAAAGACGGGCAGGGTGTACGGTTCTCTTGTTTCCCTTTTAACAACGCTTAAAGGCTTGCCTCTTGCGTACAATAAGGATATGCAGGAGGATAAGGAAGCGCTTTTTGATGCATCGGATACGGTGAAGGTTTCTCTGGAAGTGTTCACCGGTATGTTTGAAAGTCTCGCTGTTCACAAGGAAGCTATGATGAACGCCGCGAGAAAAGGTTTTATGAACGCCACTGATTTGGCTGATTATCTTGTCGGACGAGGAATGGCGTTCCGTGATGCGTACAAAATTTCGGGAAGAATTGTGTCTTATTGCATTGTTCAGGGAAAAATACTGGAAAATCTGTCGCTGGAGGAGTATAAGAACTTCAGCGTCCTGTTTGATGAGTCGGTGTACGGTGCGATAGATATAAAAACATGTGTTGAACGGCGCACGTCTTACGGCGGAACGAGCGAATCTTCCGTACGCGAACAAATAGTCTATTTGGAGAAGGTTCTGAAAGAGTCTTAAAAATACTATAAAAAGTTTAAAGACGATAAAGAAGAAAACGCCCGGGGAGGAGTTCCCTTGTTTCATATCTCTTTTCCTCATAATAGTTTTCTTATAATGACGAAACTTTTCAGAATAACACGTTAGAGGCAATAGTGAAGTAAACGATGAGCGATATCGCATCCACGCAGGTTGTGATGAGCGGACTTGACATCACAGCCGGGTCCGCACCGAGTTTCTTTGCGATAAGGGGAAGCGTTCCGCCTAAAATCTTCGCCACAAGTATGGTTAAGCACATTGAGGCGCTCACCACTAACATCATTGAAAGGGTTAAATCGGGATTTCCCAAAAGAAGTCTGTCTATGAGGAACATCTTAAGCATGCAGACAGCTCCGAGAGTCAGTCCGCACATAATCGCGGTGAGAAATTCTTTCAATATGACTTTCGGCAGGTCCTTGAATTCAATCTCGCCGAGGGAAATTGCGCGTATGACAGTGACGGAACTTTGAGAGCCGCTGTTTCCTCCCGTGTCCATAAGCATCGGAATAAAGGCGGTGAGAAGCACATTCGCCGCAAGAGCTGATTCAAATCCGCTTATGATAATCCCCGTGAATGTGGCTGAAATCATCATTATCGCGAGCCACGGGATTCTGTGGAGAAAGAATTCAAACGGTGTGGACTTCAAATACGCTTTATCGGACGGCGTGGTACCGGACATAATCGCAATATCTTCCGTTGTTTCCTCTTCTATAACGTCCATAGCATCGTCGAAGGTTACTATTCCCACCAGCCTGTTCTCGCTGTCCGTTACCGGCATTGCGAGGAAGTGATAGAAACTTAGCATTTTTGCAACTTCCTCTCTGTCTGTGAGGGCATTCACCGAGATAACGTTGTCGTCCATGAGGGATGATATTTTTTCGCTGTCCGAGGGTGCAAGAAGCAGATCTTTCACCGATATCCAGCCCATAAGACGCCTGTTTGATGTTACGTAACAGATATATATTGTCTCTTTATTTACTCCGCTTCGTCTGATAAACGAAATGCATTCTCCAACGGTCCAATCCTCTCTGAGAGAAACATACTCCGTGGTCATGATTGAACCAGCGGAGTTCTCGGGATATTTTAACAGCTCGTTAATGGCGCTCCTCTTTTCGGGGGTCGCCTGCGCTAAAATCCTTCTTACGACGTTTGCCGGCATTTCTTCAACAATGTCTACCGCATCGTCCACGTAGAGTTCATTAACAACCTGCTTTAATTCGGTATCCGAAAAGGCTTTGATCAGTATTTCCTGAATGTCGCTTTCCATTTCAACGAATGCGTCGGCGGCTGTTTCTTTCGGTAAAAGACGGAAAACAATCGGCAGACTCGGTTCATCAAGGCTGTTGCAGATTGATGCGACATCGGAAGGGTTTAAATCGGCGAGCAGCTCTTTTATTTTGGCGTATTGCTTGCTTTGAACCAGGTCCGTAAGCATTTCTTCAAGTGAATCCTGAGTGTTTTTAATTTCCTGAATGTCCGCCATGCTGTTCCTCCGTCCGACCGAGTTTTTAGGCTTAACCGGCTGCGGGAATTCCTCATCAGAAGATTTTCCGTCCGATTGCGTTTTGGGCTTTATCGGGCAGGGGAAGCTCCGAGCAGGGAAATTCTCCGTCCGATTGCGTTTTTTGGTTTTGCTTTTAACGATTAACAGTTATTTTAATGGAAAAACATATTTGGTGCAATTTATAATTTTCGGGAAAACGAACGGAAAATGCGGGAAAATAAAGGCGA
>CAMKAB010000046.1 GCA_946410375.1 uncultured Spirochaetaceae bacterium | reverse complement strand
GATGCGGAAAAAAGAGCGAAATATCTTTCTCTTTTGGGAAATTATGATCAGGCATTCTTCACTTTTCTTCCGGAAGAGAAATATTACGATGATTATTTTAATGTAAATCATGATAATACAATAACATATAGTGTAAAAAACGGTGAATTTGAAAAGGAGGAAATGTAAAAATGAAAAAATACGACTTCTTCGATTTCGATAATTACAATCGTCTTTCTCCTGAAGAACCGGTGAGTTCGTCTTTGTATCTCAATGAAATAGTAAAACACTTCAATATTGATTTTAACAATCCTGTTCATCTCATTGAAAACAGCTGGGCGGAGATAGCCGGAGAGAATTTTTCAAAATCTGTTCATTTTAATTCCATATCGGATAACACATTATATGTTAAATGTAAAAACAGCAGCGTCTCTCATCTTTTTCGTTTGCAGGGAAAGGAAATTTTAAAAAAGATAAACAGCCTGTTTCCCGAATTGCATTTGAATAAGGTTTACGTTACTTTGCAGTAAGGAATCATAAAAAATTAAAGATATCTTTTAAGGCGCATTTTAACAAAGGAAATACTGATGTGATTTTCATGGCGTTTTTTTGCGTTTTTTGTCCCTTTTTTTAATTTCATGTTTCTATTGACTAAAAAAAAATCTCTTCTTATACTCGTAAAACGGACACTTTGTATGCTTTACCTGAATAAACGATTATTAAAAGATGCGGATAATCATATTTTTTCAGTTGGTATTTGTGTTCGAAAAAAATAAAATCCCGCGTAAGCGATAAAAAATGGAGATATTCACATGAGTTACAAAGGCGTAAGAACGTATCAGCCGAGCAAAGTAAAAAGAAACAGAAAATTCGGATTCAGAGCTCGCATGGCCAGTAAGGGTGGAAGACAGGTGCTTGCCAGAAGAAGAGCTAAGGGCAGACACAGCTTAACAGTATCAGATGAAAAGAAACCTTACTAAAGAGAGAATAATCAGAAAAAAAACGGATATAGATGCTATTTTTAAGGCAGGAAAAAAGTATTCTTTCTCCTGCTTTAAATTATTAGTGAAAGACAATGGATTATCTTACAGCAGATTCATGGTCATTCCGGTAAAACATTTTGGTAATTCAATAGAACGTAATAAAATAAGGCGTCAGATAAAAGAGATTTGGCGTACACACTATGAAGATGTCCGCCCGGGTGTAGACTGCCTGGTTATAGTTTACAATACTTGCAGTAAGTTGAATTTAACTTATATTGAAAAAGAAAAATCGTTACTCAATTTATTAAAAGTCGGCGGGCTTCTGAAAGCCTAGTTTTTTGTGTGTATACTTAAATATTTTTTTATTTTTAAATAATCCTTATTTTCATAATCAGAGATTAAGAGGAACTCGTAAAATTTCGTAAATATATATGCAATCCGAGGATATGTACAATTTATGAAGGAAACTTACCGGTTCCTTTACGGAGAATTTTATGAAAACAAAACAGCTTCGTTTTGTAGTTTTATCTCTTGTACTGTTACTCGGATTAAGTTTTTTGTATGTTTCCTGTTTGCCGCAACGTTCAGCAAACGGCGTAAATCAGAATACTACGAGTCCGACAATAGAAGAGCTCAGCGCCGCTCCCGCAAAAAAAGTCAGTTATAAGAGTCTGGGGCAGGCGAAAGAAGAGACGTTTAAATACGAAACAAATGTATTTAATGTCACTTTCAGCACGAAGGGAGCTTCTGTTTCTTCCCTTAAGTTAAAAAATCATGCAAACGCAGACGGTCAGTTTGTGGATATAGTTTATAGCGGAGAAACCGCTAAAAAGGCTTTTATGCTTTATTGGGCTGATGATTTTCAGAATCCGATAAACGATAATTTCGCTTACAGAACGGAAGGTGAAAAGATTATTTTTACCAATTCCTATCAAAATGCGGAAGGAAAAGAGTTCACGCTTGTAAAAACTTACGAATTCAAAGCAAACGAGTATTTGATTAAGTTAAGCGTTGAGGTTCAGGGAGAAGGTCTGGAAGAAGGCGTTTACGCATACACTATGTCTTATGAGCCGCAGGTTGGTCCTGAAATCGTTAATCCGGGTTCGGGACGGTCCGCATACGGCGATTACAGACGTTTTTACGCCGGTCTCGTAAGTAAGAATAACAAAGCCAAAAAAATGGCGATTAAGCTTGCGAAAGACGGTTCTTTCTTCACTACACGTGACTTGAACTGGTTGTCTCTTACGGGAAAATACTTCACCGTTATTGCGCGTCCGGAAAACGAGGAAGCCGAATACAAGTGGAGCGCCCGACAGAGGTCGTATAGCGGAATAGCGCAGAGCAACAGCATTTACGTAAGCATACCGAAAAGCGAAAGCAAAAAAAGCAGCGTTTATTTCTATTGCGGACCTCAATTAAAGAAATATCTCGGTTCTTACTACAGCGGAACGGATAACGAATGGGGAGTGAGAGGCTTTAATCTTGATGATGCCATGGAAGGAGGTTCAATGCTTGGTTGGCTGGAGAACATTCTGAAATGGTGTTTGATGATACTGAACAAGATTGTTCCGAACTACGGCGTTGATATTATTATTCTTACCATCATTTTAAAATTCCTGCTTTGGCCGCTTCAGAAAAAAAGCACCGAATCAAGCGCTAAAATGGCGAGTATCAGTCCGTTAGTGGAAGAAATAAAGGCGAAATATCCGAATAACCCGCAGAAGCAGAACGAAGAAGTTCAAAAGCTTTACAAGGAAAAGGGAATAAATCCGATGGGCGGCTGTTTGCTGATGTTAATACAGTTTCCGATTCTGATTGCTTTTTACGGACTTTTAAACAGACACTTCGAGCTTCGGGGAGCGATGTTCCTTCCGGGTTGGATTCCTGATCTTTCCGTGCCGGAAACAGTGTTCACTCTCGGATTCAGACTGCCGTTCTTAGGAAACCAGATTCATTTGTTACCTGTTATTTACACTGTGAGTATGATTTTCTCAATGAAGTTTACGCAAATGTCCAACCAAAACAGTTCTTCAATGGGAAACAACCAGTGGCTTATGACGTGGGGAATGCCTATTTTCTTCTTCTTTATTTTGTACGGAGCGCCGTCCGGATTGCTTCTTTACTGGACAACTCAGAACGTGCTTTCCATTTTACAGCAGATTTATACTAACAATAAGATGAAGAAAAATCCGACTGGGTTTGAAGTGGTACATTCAAAAACAGACGGTAAAACGAAGAAAACAACAAAGAAAAAATAAAGGGAGAGGCGTCGGTTTCGTATTTAATTCGTATTTAATGCGTTAAAAGGCGATTGAATAGTTATTCGCCTTTCGGAAAGATACTGAAAAAAGGTGAAAGACATTGAAAAGCGATGAAAAAATAAGGACGGCGCCGAAGAAGAGATGTATAAGGAATTTGAAGCAAAAACAGAGACGGAAGCGATAAATAAAGCGATTGAAGAGCTTCGTATTGATAGAGAGAATTTTGAAGTAGAAATTTTGGACGATGGAAAAAGAGGGCTTTTCAAGAGAGGAAACGTAAAAATCAGAGTTCATGTAAACGAAACGTTTGAAAACGAAGAGGAAGAGGAAAACGAAGAGAGCGCAAACGTTTCTTCCGATTTCGAAAATAAAAACGAAGATGAAGAGGGCTTTGATGATGATTCGGATTATTCCG
This sequence comes from uncultured Spirochaetaceae bacterium, assembly GCA_946410375.1. Classification (GTDB taxonomy): domain Bacteria; phylum Spirochaetota; class Spirochaetia; order Sphaerochaetales; family Sphaerochaetaceae; genus CAMKAB01. The sequence continues at coordinate 3,016 of CAMKAB010000046.1, read as the reverse complement.
AATACGAAGAAGAAGAGGAAGAAACCCTTGAAGAAGATGAAGAACTTGAAAAGAAGTTATGCGCTTTTATCGAGGGTATTGTTGAAAAAATGGGATATCAGTGTTCTGCAGCAGTTTCTTCAAGAAAGGGAAAGAAGCTGTACATTAACATTGAAAGCATGGATTCAAACATCATAATCGGTAGAAAAGGTAAAAATCTTGATGCGATTCAGGTTTTGGTAAATGTTTACACCGGTAAGTTCGATGCAAGAAGAAAGATTATCGTAGATACCGAAAGCTACAGAGTGCGCCACGAAGACCAGATTATAAAGAACGCTTTCAGAGTTGCGATGCAGGTTAAAAAAACGGGGAGAAGCAGACTTTTGGAGCCGATGAATCCGTATGAGAGAAGACTTGTTCACACAGCTCTTTCCGATGTAACCGGAATAGACACAAAGAGCGAAGGAGACGGCATTCTTAAACAAATCCGTATTTTCGCAAAAAGGCGCTACTGAGATTTTTAGTGTTTCAGATGAAGTTTTTTACGTTTATATACGGAAAAACCGGCGGTGAAAACGCTTTTCAAAGCGGAAAAAACACCTTTTTAGAGCAGGAGGCTTTGCAATATGGAGAAGAATATGTTCAGAGATTTCAGTAAATTCAGAAAAATTATCGGTGTCGGAGCAGTTGTCCTTCTTTTGATAATTATAGGTTTTTCTTCGTTTTGCATTTTGTCTCCCACGCAAAGAGGGGTTAGGGTGACGTTTGGAAAGGCGGGAGACACGGTTCTCCAGCCCGGTTTGATATTCAAAACGCCTTTTGTGCAGTCTATAAAAAAATACGATTTGAGCCCCAAGCAGTTGGAAATGAGTTTTTCCATGGGAAGCGATGCGGCGGTGACGCAGGATATGCAGTCTGTGGCATGTAATATCGTGGTATATTGGACGTATGATGAAGCTAAGATTCTGGATATTGTAAACGGTTATTCCGAACAGTCCATCAGGAATCTTGTAAAAGACAACACGCTTGGTTCAATTAAAGAAGTTATCGGTAAATATTCCATTTACAACATCGTGGAAAAGCAGGATGAAGTAACGGATAAGGTCCGCTTGGCGCTTATAAACCGTTTGAGTTATTATCCGGTTCTAATCAGCAGCGTTACGATAAATAATTGGGATTGGTCGGCGGAATTTGATAAGCAGATCGCAAATACGATGGCTATGGCTCAGCAGGTTAAAGTTGCTCAGCAGGAACTGGAAGTAACAAAGCAAAATTCGCAAAAACAGGTGGCTGAGGCGAATGCGGCAAAGGAAAAAGCGGAAATTGAAGCGGCGATGAAGGTGTCTGTAGCGAAGCAGGAGGCTCTTGCGCGGGAAGCGGAAGCGGTGGGATTTGCGAATGCGGCGAAAATAAAAGCCGAGGGTGAAGCAGAGGCGAGAAAAATCGCAGGAGAAGCGGAAGCGAGTTACTACAAGTCTCTTGAGCCGTATGCCGATGTGATTAAAACCACGCGCGGACTGGATATTGAAGAACAAAGAGCATTGAATTGGAACGGAGTCGAGGTTCCTACGTACTTGCCGCTTACCGCAAACGGAACGCTGGTTAATTTAAACTGAACGGAGTTTCCGCATCGGGAGTGATTTCAGAGATTGTTCCGCAAGTGAAATAGAAAAGACAAACGGAATGAATAACGGAAAGGAGACGTATTTGAAATGAATAAAAAGCATATTCTTTTGCTTTTGATTATCTCTTTTTTGGTTGTCGCTTTTATGGCCTCAGCTGCGTATTTGTTTGTTCCGAATACTGTTAAGTCGGTTTTTTCAAATTTATTCCATAAAGAATTGGACTTGCAAAGGAGCGAGTCTTTAAGGGCGCAGGGAGGCTCAGAGTCCGGACAGAGTCCGGTGAGTCTCGATTCGTTCATTAAAGCTAACGATGTGTCCGAATCGGAAGAGGAAAGAATAGATTCCGACATGAAAAAACTTACCGGTTTGTATAAACATCTTAACCGTAATTATTTATGGAATATTGATTACGATAAAGTATACGATGCGATGGCTACGGCGATGTTTGATACGCTCGGCGATAAGTATACGTACTACGTAAAAGAAGAGAATACCGATGATTATAAAGAAGAAATCACCGGTCAGTACGGCGGACTCGGATTTTATTTTTCAAAAACATTTTTGAATTATCAGAATCCCGACAAAGAAGAAACGATGTACTGTTATATTTCTCAGGTGTTTCCCAATTCTCCCGCGTCGAGGGGCGGACTTCTCAGCGGCGATTATATCACGCATATAAACGGACAGGATGTTGTTTCTCTGGAAGCGAATGAATGCGCTAACCTGATTAAGGGAGAAGTCGGTTCGGAAGTTGAGCTTACGATTAAGAGAGGCGAGTCCGTTTTTAATGCCGTTTTTAAAAGAGCGGTTGTTATTGTTCCTACGGTTGAATACTCAATGTTGGAAGATGGCATCGGTTATATGCTGATTTTGAAGTTTACTCAGGATACGTTCAATAAGGTGTACACGGCTTTAAAAGATTTAAGAACTCAGGGAATGAAATCCCTGATTATAGACCTGAGAGATAACCCGGGCGGAGATGTGGATATCGCTCTTGAGATTGCCAATTTGTTTGTAGAAAAAGAAAAGCTGCTCACGATTAAATACAAAGACGAAAAAAACAATGTGACATTCAATGCGACAAACGGTGTTTTGGTTCCCGAAAACATAAAGATTGCGGTTCTCATAAACGGAGGCACTGCGAGTTCTTCCGAGGTTTTGTCTGCGTCGCTCCGGGATAACGGACGCGCAACGCTTATCGGAACGAAATCCTTCGGTAAAGGGATAATGCAGGTTGTTGTGCCGTATATGGACGGATATGCTTCGGTTACAACTGCAGGACTTATTCCTCCTTCGGGAAATGAGTATCACAACGAAGGACTTATTCCGGATATTGAAGTTCAGGGCGTGATAATCAAGGATGAGGAAAGAGAAGCGTTGGTAAAGTACCGTATGGAGAAGGCATACGCAAC
>CAMKAB010000045.1 GCA_946410375.1 uncultured Spirochaetaceae bacterium | reverse complement strand
CACATTTCTCCCGCAATCTGCCCGGACTGCATTTACGAACCCTCATGCTCCGTATTCTTCATTTCCGCCGTGGAACGTTTCGGAATAATAAAGGGCACGTTCATGGGTTTTTTCCGCATTCTGCGTTGCAACAGGCTCTTTCTCGGAGGTCCTGATGATGTACCCGAAACTTTCAGCGTAAAACAGGTATTCTCCCGTTTCACCGTATTCAAGCGCAGAAAAAGATAAAAATTCCGGGATAAATTTTGTAAAAGGTTTTGGTCGTATTCGCACCCTTTGTCTGAACGAGCAATGAAATCCGAAATCCGCGGGAACAAATCAGAAGCAGGTCGGTTCAGCAATCAAAAGACTTTCCAAACGGAAAGACTGCCTACGGTCTACGGTAACCAATCAGAATCCGGTCGGTTCCGTCTTTTCAAACAAACAGAAAACCGACATACTATAGCCAATCCGAAACAATAAAAAAAGGGAACTGCCGAAAAATGAATCGAAAGCCGATTCAAACCGAAAAGTTCCCTTTGTTCGAGCAGGATAAAATGCGCTTTTTACCCGTTCACCTTCAAAATTATCTTTCGCGGACACGCATTCATTGCCGCATCCGTGTCCCCGGTAAAAGTCTTGTAGTCATGTACGGAAAGGTTATCGGACACCTTAAACCCCGATTCGAGATGCTTTATTTCGCAAATCTTACAACCTATGCACCCGACATCGCACTTCTTCCTCGTATCCGCACCCTTATCCTTACTGTTGCACGCGCATACATACCGGGCGGAAGCTGGAATCAGCTTTATAACCTTAAGCGGACAAATATCCGCACAGCGTCCGCACCCTATGCAAAGAGAAGCATCCACGACAATTTCCCCGTTTTCATTTTTAGAAACGGCACCCGTCGGACACACGCTTATGCAAGACCCTAAATGCAAACATCCGTACTTGCAACTGTTCTCTCCTCCATGAAGCAGAGAAGCCGCATTGCAATCCTCAATCCCGTAGTAGGTGAAATCTTTTCTCGTTTTATCGCAATTTCCTTTACAGAAAACAAATGCAACTTTCTTCTCCGGCACTTCAGACACTTCCGTGCCCATTATCGCCCCCATTTTCCTCGCCAGTTCGGCTCCTCCGGGAGAACAAAGACCGACTTTCGCCTCACCCTTGAAAACCGCTTCCGCATACGCCGAACAACCGGCAAATCCGCATCCGCCGCAATTCGCACCGGGCATCGCTTCCTCAAGAGAAACCAACCTTTCGTCTTTTTCCACACTTAGCTTCTTATTGGCGATAGCAAGTCCTATGCCTAAAACAAAACCGAGAACAGCTAAAATAATAAAAGCAAATAAAACAGGTGTCATATTCCGTTCTCCCCCATCACGCCAAGTGTAAATTAGTTAAAAGGCTGTTATCAAAAGCCATAAACGACAAAGCCATAAGACCTGCGGAAATAAAGGCGATAGGTACGCCTCTGAAAGCCTTGCGCGCAGGTTTTAATTCCATACTCTCGCGAATATTGCTCATAAGGATAATGGCAAGAGTAAAACCGAGCCCCGCAGCGACTCCCGCCGTAAAAGACTCCATCAGGTTATAACTCTTATCCACATTGATAATCGCAATTCCGAGAACGGCGCAGTTCGTTGTGATAAGCGGCAAATAAATACCCAAAGCCTTATAAAGCGCCGGACTCATCTTCTTTAAAACCATTTCAACCAGCTGAACAAGCGCCGCAATCACAAGAATGAAAGAAATCGTTTTCAAATATTCAAGACCGAGAGGCAGCAGCAAACCGTAGTACACGCACCAGCACACCACGGACGCAACCCCGGTTACGAACGTAACGGCGAGCCCCATTCCGATTGCGCTTTCGCTGTTTTTCGAAACCCCGATAAACGGACAAAGCCCCAAAAATTTAACCAGAATAAAGTTATTTATAAAAATATAGGTTAAAAGAATTGCAATATAGTTCATGCCGCAGCCCCCTCTTTTAAGGCGGATTTTCTCTTTTTCTCGCTTCTCATTGTTTTCCAGTTAAAAAATGCCTTAAGGTAACCCATAAGAAGAAGCGCTCCGGAAGCAAGCGTCATAACCCGCACAGGCCACTTATTAAGAAGGGGAATCGTTACCACGCCGTCCCATGAACCGATAGGCATGAGAGTTATCGTTCCCGAGCCCAACACCTCGCGAATCAACGCGATAAAGGTAAGCGCAAGAGTAAAACCGATTCCCATTCCGATTGCATCAAATGCGGAATCCAAAACTCCGTTCTTACTTGCAAACGCCTCGGCGCGCCCCAAAATAATACAGTTCACAACGATAAGCGGCAAATAAACGCCGAGCGCATTATAAACCGCCGGAACATACGCATGGAACACCATCTCAACTATCGTAACAAACGAAGCAATCACCACAACATAACACGGGATTCTCACGCTTCCCGGAATATAATTCTTTAACAGAGAAATAAATATATTACTGAAAAGCAGCACGAACAGGACGCCCGCCCCCATGCTCACAGCATTTATGACCTGCGTTGTAACGGCTAAAGTCGGACACATGCCGAGCATGATCACAAATGTCGGATTTTCTTTAAAAATACCTTTGGTAAGCTCTTTCGTATTCATTTTCCACCTCACTTTACGCCTTTTACATAGTCCGAACCGGCTGCAAGAGCCCTGGAAATACCGTTGAACGTCATACTCGCGCCTGACACAGCCGCAGAATCCGCAGAAGAAAGCATATTCTTGCTCACCGGAATCGGAGATTCTTCCGAACCGCGACCGATGTACTTATTCATATAAGCGGGATTTTCGGCTTTCTTGCCAAGCCCGGGGGTCTCGCTATCCGAAACAAGCTTTGCTGAAAGAAGAACGCCCTTTATATCATAACTCGCCACAAGCGTCATATCTCCGCCGTAACCTTTCGTCTTCAATCCTAAAAGGTACCCTTTTATGTTTCCATCCTCCTTCAGATCATAGTAATACGAAACATATTCGTTATCCGAAACATCAGCCTTCAAGCCGATCTTATAGCCGGCGGAAACCTCTTCCAGCGCACCGAGCACCACAGATTCTTCGTATTTTTGAATTTCCGGAAACGTAACCTTATTGACAAGAGCCAAAACCACCGCCGCCACTGCGCAAATAGCGCACAAAACAATCGCTGTTTTAAAAAAACTTCTCATTTCGCAACCTCCTTGTTCGTCGAAGAAGGAGTTGAAGATGCCCCCGCTTCCGAAGCAAGTTTCGCTTGTCTTTCAATAACTTTCATCTCATCAGTGCCGAAAAGCTTCGGTTTATAGTATTTATCAATAGTAGGAGTTGCGATATTCATCATCAAAATGGCGATACTGCACGCCTCGGGAAGGGACCCGAATGTTCTGAACAGGAAAGTGAAGAATCCGCACCCGACTCCGAAAATGAAATGACCCGTGCGGGTAAACGGAGTGGTGACCATGTCGGTAGCCATAAAGAACGCGCCGAGAATTATTCCCCCTCGAAGGAGAGAAGCTAACACCTCGCCTTTGAAGAAGCCGCAACCGTTCGGCACACCGCCGAAAATCCACGTTAGAATCGCAAAGCTCGCAAGGTAGCTCACCGGAATATACCATGTGATTATCTTCTTGCAAAGCAGATAAATACCGCCGGCAATCAACAAAAAAGCCGAAACCTCGCCGATACATCCGGAAATATTTCCGAAAAAGGCGTCGATGTTGTACGGATTAAGTCCCGTCGCTTTTCCGAGAGACTCGGCGAACTTCGTATACGGATACCCGCTTTCCGTAAGAATCTGCATGCTGGACGCCCCGATAGCGGACTTCGCCGCCGTAACAACCTTCGTGATGGAAAGCGGAGAAGCGGAGCTTATTGCATCGGGAATACCCCCGCTCACAGCATTAACCAGCGTTCGCGGCATTGAAAAACGGCTCATCGCCGACGTAAAAGAAAAGAAAACGAAAACTCTTCCGCCGATCGCCGGATTCGCCCAGTTGTGCCCGAGTCCGCCGAACGTCCACTTCACAACCGCTATTGCGAAAACAGCGGCGAGGATCGGAATGAAAAACGGAACTTCGGGAGGCATATTCATACCCACCAGCATACCCGTCACAAGGGCTGAGCCATCGTAAATCGTATTCTCCTTGCTGATTTTACCCAAAACGTACTCGGTTAAAATAGCAAAACCCACGGATAAAAGCATAGTGATAAGCGCCCTTACCCCGAAAACATATATTCCCCAAAGCGCAGCGGGAGTAAGCGCCGCCGCAACGCTCAGCATTATTTTTTTCGTACTTATTCCGCAGTGTATGTGCGGACTTGCCGTAACAATTTTCATCTCTTACTCCTTATTTACGTCTTCCCATCTTTTTTCCGGTTTTAAAAGCCTGCACCAGGTCCAGATGCGCAGGACAGCTGTATGCGCAACACCCGCATTCCTTGCAATCCATAAGGTTATTTTTCATAGCCTCCGCATACTCTTTATTGATTATGAGATGGTACATTTTCGTAGGCTGCAAACCGATAGGACACGCTTCAACGCATCTTCCGCAGGATATGCAAGACGTTTGAGTACGGCTCTTCGTATCTTTTATCGCAAGAAGACCGCCAAAACCCTTTGCTATCGGAGTATCCTCGTCCACAAAAGCGAAACCCATCATAGGACCGCCTGAAATGAGTTTATCAGGCTCCATAACAGAGCCGTCCTTCCCCTCTTTGAATCCTCCTGCTTTCTCCAAAAGATAAGACACCTTTGTTCCCACGGGCACGAGGAAATTACCCGGATTCTTAATACATTCGCCCGAAACGGTTACCACGCGTTCAATGCACGGCTGATTATAGACAAAAGCCTTGTAAACTGACCACGAAGTGGCGGCGTTGACCACAACCGCACCTACATCTATCGGAAGTTTTCCGCTCGGTATTTCACGGTTTATCACCGCTTTCACCAGCTGTTTTTCGTCTCCCTGAGGATATTTAAGCTTAAGACGCTGAACGCGGAAAGGAAGTCCTTTAGCCTTGATTCTTTCTTCAAACAGGTCCGCCGCATCAAGCTTATTCGCTTCTATTCCGATAATCACCTTCTCCGGCTCGGTTATGGCGGCGCACACCTCAATTCCCTCAAGAAGCTCATCGGTATGCTCAATCATAAGCCTGTAATCCGTGGTAAGATACGGCTCGCATTCAACGCAGTTTATAATAAGAGCCTGAGCCTTTTTTCCCGGAGGGAGTGCGAGTTTAACATGAGCGGGGAATGTCGCTCCGCCCTGACCCACTATTCCCATTTCCTTGACATGGGCGAGCATTTCCGTTTTAGTTTTTTTACGCCAGTCCTGCTTAACGGTGAAAAGTTCGGGCTGCTCCGGGTCCGTCTTTATAACCACCGCAAGAGAGATCATCCCCGACGCCAATTCAACCTTTTTCACATCGGTAATCACGCCTCGTACCGGACTATGCACGTTTGCGGAAATAAAGCCGGCGGCTTCTCCGATTTTTTCACCCTTCTCTACGGCATCTCCCTTGCTCTTTAAGAGCGCTGCCGGAGCTCCCAAGTGCTGACTCATAGACACGACAAGCTCTTCCGGCAAAGGCAGACGCTGTATGGCGCTGTTTTTTGAAAGTTCTTTTTTATCCGCCGGGTGGACTCCACCCTTAGTGAAAGTAGCAAAAACCGACATTACAGTCTCCAATCACATAAAATTTATGCCATTATAGCACATGAAATTTTTTCTTACCACAATAAATATAGTGCAGGTCTTTTCTAATCGCAACATTCGTTTTGAGGCAATACGGCGGGATTTACAGATCCAGGCGTTTTAATTCAAACCCGGAGAAAGAGCGAAAAACCCTCAGGAAACGCTATGATGCGGGATAACTTACAGATATCACCACAGAAAAATCAATCGTTTTTTCCGTTTTCTTCGATTTCTTCGTATGTTTTTAACGCACAAAGAATTAAATGCCTTGTGATAATCTAAAGCCCGCTTCGGGGACGCTCCCTTGCATTTTTTAAGATCCGAATTTTAAAATAATGGGCGTTTTTCACCTCTTTGTTGCTTTTTTCACCGCATATAGTATAATTTACGATGATGAAAACGTATGCGCTCGTAGGAAGAAGCGGCACGGGAAAGAGTTTCAGAGCTCAATCCGTGGCTAATAAATATCACATTTCCCTCATTATTGACGATGGACTGCTGATAAAGAAAGACGTTATTCTCGCGGGGCGAAGTGCAAAACAGGACCCGAGTTTTCTTTCCGCCGTAAAAACAGCCCTTTTTCAGGACAGGGAACACTACGAATCCGTCCTTACGGCGTTGCAAAAGGAGAAATTCCGAAAAATTCTCATCCTCGGGACAAGCGAAAAAATGGTTTACAGGATTGCCGAACGGCTTTCCCTCGCCCCTCCGAGTACGATAATTTACATAGAGGATATTGCAAGTCAGGACGAAATAGACACGGCTCTCCGAGTGCGTCTTATCGAGGGGCGGCATGTCATTCCCGTTCCGTCCCTACAGGTTACCCGTTCCTACTCTTCCATTGTTTACGATTCAATAAAAATCGTTATTAAGAAAGCGTTTATGCCTTTCTTTCCATTTCTGAAAAAGCGCAAGCAAACGGAAAACACCCTGGTTAAACCCGTTTTTTCGAAAACAGACGACACAATAAAAGTCTCCGATGCGGCGCTTATGCAGATGATAAGCCAATGCCTGTATGATTACAGAAATACGATAAAGGTA
>CAMKAB010000044.1 GCA_946410375.1 uncultured Spirochaetaceae bacterium | reverse complement strand
ATTCGCCGTTAAAAAATGCATAACCGCTTCAAGCACGCCTCCGCCGATAGAACGAGCCTTATCGGAAATGGTTGTATGGTCTGTGGAAGCTCCCCGAGGGTCAACATCCGCAACCTTAAACCCCGCAGGTACTCTCAATCCGGTTCTGAGCATTCCGCGCACCTTTCCCGATATTTCAGTTTTTACGGGCGTCTCGTCAACATACGCCACCGTATCTCCCGCCGAAACAAGGTCCCCGATTACCGACACTCCTCTAAACACACCTGCACACGGAGAATGCATAACCCGTTCTTTTCCGTAACCGCCGATAAGCCCCGGAATACCGGTATTCTTCGCAGCTTCTCCTTCGTAAATTATAGTTCCGAGCCTGTGTCCGCGTTGTGTTTCTATGACTGCATCAACATATAAACCATTCGCATTCGACGAATCACCTGCGTTCGCACTTGAAGAGGCCGCATTTACGGATTTATCCAAAAAAACGCTTTCCGAAACACCCTTGTCCGCGTCCGCAAGGGTGGAAACCGGGTTTTCAGACTTTAAATCGGCACCCCTATATTCACCCTTGTCCGCGTCCGCACGGGCGGAAACCGGGTTTTCAGACCCCTCCGAAACGAAAGTTTCCCTCCTTCGGGCAATAAAACCCGGTCCTAAAGCCACAACGAACGGCGCCAACTTCACGCTCGTACCCAGATTCTTCTTTGCCAAAATACCGTCAATTACGATTTCAGGACGTAATTCTTCTATAAGCCGCCCTTCGGGATCCACGCAAACAGCGATTTTCCCGCTCTTTGCAAGTTTCAACACCTCTCTTGCATCCTGCGTTTCGCACAACAGCGCTTCCGCACCCTCTATTTTCACCCTTCCCTCATAAACCGCTTCCGCAAAAGAAACAGTCCTCCTTATCACGGTAGGCTCCGCAATATCAAGCATTATTATCGGGAAACCGCTGTTATGAAGCCGCAAAGCAACCCCGGAAGCCAGGTCTCCCGCTCCCCGTATTATCACAAGCGTATTTTTTACATCAATCATCTTATCCCCCGAACAAAACAAACAGAAAAAACATTTAGCACAAAAAAGCAAAAAAACTTCCGAAAAACGCCAACACCGCTATTTTATTCTTTCAAACATCGTGTTTTCCTTAACGCTTCCTCCGAGAACAATTACATCAGCAGGGAACTTTAGTTCTTTATAAATCCTTTTTTGACTGAAAGTCAGCGTCTCGAATTCATTCAAGACCACAAGTCGTTTTCTTCTTTTCGTTCCTTTTAAAAGCCCCTGCGGAGAGTCAACTATCTCGCTTTGCAAAAATTCGCGGAACACATAATCCGTTCCGGCATTCGCTATCCCGGGGCGCCCGGTTTTCGGTTTCTCCAGATTATCCGAATCCGCCTCGGCACTGTTTCTGCCTGTTTTCAGCTCTCCGTCGTAAATATTTATCTCTCTTTCCTTATATCCCTTATATCCGAACACAACATCCCTGCACGCATGTCCTATTCCCCACGAGCCTAAAACGCAAATCGTGTAATCGCTGTACGAAGGTATCACGGGATCCCTCTCCGTGTGTATCTTCATGGGAAGGTTTCTCGAACCGTCCGCTTCCGAAATCACAACATCATATTCGTTTTTCAGTTTTTTAAGTATTTCAAGATCGGGAGCCTGCAACTTTCTTTCGTTAGAACTTTTTTCAGCACAAAGAGTTACAGTTCCTTTTTTACCGATACAAAACAGTGCTTCACGAGCATTTGTTATCACACGGTTCACTCTCCACTTATAATACAACGGACTCTGAACCTTTGTCGTTGTGGTAAGAAGCACGGAACAACCGAGATTTTTATAAAACTGCCCGAGGAGCTGCAAAAGTGAGGTTTTCCCCCCTGAACCGGATACGGAAATAAACAAATGTTCTCTCTCCGGAAGAAAACCAAATATCACGCTATCAAGCGGGGATTCCTGAAAAATATTTTTTTCGGAATTCATAACGACTGCTCTGCCTCAGCCGCTTTTATCGCACGAGCAAGCTGATCCGCACAGGAGGTGTTCTTAAATCCGCATGTATTTCCCGAAAGTTTTTCCACAAGTTCACGGGCATCCATCCCTTCCACCAGCTTTGAAATCGCTTTCAAATTACCATTGCATCCGCCCGAAAAAGACACGTTATGCACCGTCCTCCCGTCTAAATCAAAACTTAACTGACGTGCGCAAGTACCGCTCGTATTATACGTATAATGTTTCATCTTTTTTTTCCTTTTTTTCTGAAAATATCTTTACTATCAGTACCGTAAAGCACTTTTAGTAAAACGCCTTCAACAAATAATTTTCGAACAAAAAAATCAGCATCTCTGATTTAATAGTAGACAATTTACCGCGTCATTTGTCAAGTAAAATCTTATTGACAAAAGCAATTTTTTTTACATAATAACGAAAATATGGACTTTAATGAATTTGCTTACGCAGGAAAAAAACAAAGGACAAAAACGGTTATTTTATCGCTTGTCGCCACAATGATCGGCGCTTCCGCCACGGTAGGACTGGCGGGAAGAACAGCCGCTATCGGGTTTCCGTCCTTCTGGTGGCTCGCATGCGGGTCTGTAGGACTTCTTTTACAAGCAGCTCTGTTATCAAAAAAAATAAAAGACCTGGACGCGGGTACTCTCCCGGAACTTGCCGAGAAAACAATCTCAAAAACCGCAGGGTCCCTGATCGCAATCATAATAGTCGTGTCGTGGGTCGGAATCGTTGCGGCTCAATTCGTTGCGGCGGGCTCCCTCATTTCATCGCTTTTACAGACCGACCCTGCACTTACACAAGAAAGAATAAAGCGAACAAACACGATAATCCTTGTTGCGCTTTGGGCAATACTTACTCTCTACACGATTTACGGCGGACAAATTTCCGTGGTTAAAACGGATGTGATTCAGGCGTTGCTGATTCTTATCGGAATTGTTCTCTCTTTCCTTTATGTGTTCTGCTTCACCCAAAACACCTCATATTTCAACAATACTCCCGGATTCAGCAATTCATTAGTATTTAAAGAAATACAATTATTTAACAGCAAATTCGGAATTATGGATCTGATTAACCTCATGTTCATCACCGGAGGCACCTATTTCCTCGGTCCGGATATCATTTCCAGAAATATTGTTTCAAAAGACAGCAATACCGCAAAGAAAGCGGCTTGGGTTTCCGCAATATTCCTTCTTATTTTCTCTTTGATAATTACGCTTTTAGCTCTGTGGGGAGCGGTTTATTTCAACAGGAACGGCAACCCGCTTCTTCAGATAATGATAAATGTTCTTCCTTTCTCTATCAGAATACTTCTGATTATAGGGCTCATTTCGACGCTTTTGAGCAGCGCAGACACGTCTCTTATTAACGCATCCGTTATTGCGGAAGTAAATATTTTCAGAGGCGAAAACACGCGGAGAACGAGAATCATTGTTTTGATTATCTCCACCCTTGCCCTTTTCCTGGCTCTTCATAATCAGAACATTATCAGCCTGTTTCTTCTGTCTTACTCGATTTATTCGCCGGGTATTGTTTTTCCTCTGTCTTTCGCCATAATTTTTTACAAAAAGAGAAAAATCAATAAAACGATATGGTACATCGGAGTAATTTGCGGAAGCGCTGCAGGCATACTGAACGCCCTGCCGATTTCCGCTTTTAACTGGGAATACCTGCCTCTTGCGGGAATGGGATTTTCTCTGATAACATCGATTTTAAGCGTTATTGTTTAGCTGATTTCAGCAAACACGCAACTTAGAATATAAAAAACCGCAGTATGCGTTCTTCAAAAGATGAGGATAAAAACAGAAATTAAAATCAGAATTTGCAATGACTCACCGGACGGAGAACGCTATTATTTTATGGGTCCGGGCATGCACGCTCTGCTGAGCGAAATACAGAAGTCGGGCTCGGTGGCTCTTGCCTGTTCAAATCTTGATCTTTCCTACTCAAAGGGATGGAAAATGATAAAAAATGCGGAAAAAGGCTTTGGAAAGAGCCTCGTTGTGAGGCATCAGGGAGGAACCGGCGGAGGAAGCGCAACCATAACAGATGATGCGGTCTCACTCTTAAAGGCATACGAGAACGCACACGAGGAAATAGTTTCAGTCGCAGAAAGAATTGTGAATAAAAATTTCAAAGACGTCATTTCGGATATTACGAAAAATTTGAAGTAACGAAAAGCCCCTCGAATATTCTTAAAATAACCAAAAAAACAAAATCCTTAAAACCCAGAACTTCACCTGCGACGAAAGAGAAGGCCGAAGAAGCAACAAAGCCGGAGGCGGCGACTCCCAGAACTTCACCTGCGCTGAGAGAGAGAAGGCCAAAGAAGCAAGGAAGCCGGAGGCGACGACTCCTAGAACTTCACCTGCGCTGAGAGAGAAGGCCGAAGAAGCAACAAAGCCGGAGGCGGCGACTCCTAGAACTTCACCTGCGCTGAGAGAGAGAGAAGTCTTTCCGTTTCAGCCTTGCTTGAAGAGACAAAAGCGTTTTCCTCAATTTTTCCGAGAACGGCATCCCGCTCAGCTAAAGATGAATAAGTTATTTGCCTGAAAGGATTTGAGTAATCTTTCGCACGGGTTTTATACACCTCGGCATCAATAAACGAGCGTATCTCCTTTAAGTCTTCAACACACGCCGCCCACTTTTCCGCCGTTATATCGCCAGCGCCGAGCACTTCTTTCAAAACGAAGAGCGCATGAGACGCCTTTTCCCGAGGATACTCCGAATAATACTCATCGTACACCGCATGAACATCATTCCAATGCGCAAATTCGCCTCTCTTAATTCTCGCTTTCAGAGATTCAACCTTAGCACCCGGCACTAATTGTCCGCCCAGATTCACCCAGTCGCGACATACGGAATAATTCCGTCCGCAAAAAGATGAAACGCTCACACCCTCGGAAGAGCAATATTCTACCAAAGTCTTTAAAGCGTAATACTTTAACATCGTTTTATAAGCGGAGAGAGCCTCGTGCGGCTTCAAAATTCTGACAGGCGTTTTAGAATGCTCCAAATCAAAGACAAGCACCTCTTCTTCACCTTTTTTTTCGCTCTCGGCGATGTACCCCTCCAGTAAACCGATTGCTCTGATAATCTCTTCCGCCGTATCAGGGGCGAGATAATCCGTTTCAATGTGCTGGAGAGCCACTTTCCGCTTGTCTCTCTTCGCAAACTTCGCGCAATTCCGCTCCAGCGCATACATATTATACATCCACCAGTAAGCAGGCATGATTTCTCGACAATGCTTTTTCGTATTGTCCGAAAGGAGCGAGAACGGAAGGGTGATGTTCAACTCGTAGTTATAATTACCCTTTGTTATGATAACAAACGAAGCGAAACAGCTGTCAAATTTGATTGTTGAAGAAAGCGCCGGCCAAAAACCGCGCCCCGCTCGCATTTCTCCGTCTGCCGAACGGCTGTTGTGATTGCTTCCTATATTCGCACCCGCCGCCATGTTGGACTGTCCCATAACAAGAGAGGAAATGAGGAACGAATTGTTGTGGTGCTGCTCATGGAACGGAAACACGAGGTTGCTCAGAACTTCGCAACAGGAAATCGTTGAGTTATCACCGAGAACGGAGTTAATCAACCGCGCCCCGTACTTTAAAGAGCTCCCCTCGCACATCACAAAACGCACACCCTTGCAACCGTAGAACACTCTGCACCCCGGTCCGACAATTCCGTTTACCAGTTCTATGCCCTCTCCGAGCTGAACAGGTTCTTCATAACGGCTTTTCACGGTAAGGTTTTTCAGTTTATTGCACCCCTTTGCGTAAGTTGCGGGTCCGAACTTCACGTCTTTTATGATTCCGCACCCCTTAATAACGGAACCCTGTCCGACTTCCCCGTACCAGAGACCTTCCCGGGAATAAGAAGAATCGGTAAGTCTCCTAAGGGATCGCACAAAATCATCGTCCGTCCTGTCGTATGCCCAAAGCATTGCATCAGCAGGAATTAAATCTTCAAAAGGAGCAATCGCCCTGCCCTCGTTTTCGTTCATTATCGCAAGGCTCACCCGAACATCTTCGCTCTCAAACGTTTTCACAATCCCGTTTCCGAATTTGCTGTGATTCGTGCATTGCATCTCGTCGATACTGTGCAGAATGCATTCGTCATGAACAATGTAGTGACTCATATAACGAACGTAATGTATGCAACAATTCTTTCCTATATCGGAACTTATGATAAGGCTATGAGTAATGCCTGAGCGCATTTCAAAATCATGGAATTTCAGAGTGACATTCTCCAGTCCTGCAATTCTAACCTTGCCGTAAAAAGAGGTGGCGCTGATAAGGAGAGGGTCGAACGGATCCTGAACCAGTATGTTATCCCACGAATCAGCCGTATTCAGATTGCTTTTAAGAATGAGAACTTCGACGTCCGTCAAGTGTCGATAAGCGCTGTCGTTCCCGAAAACAAGGAACCGTTTCTCATACTCATCCGTGCGGTCTGTTCCGTCCGCAAAGCCGAAACCGAGCTTTCCGCCCTTTGTAACCGTTACTCTCTCGCTCATACCCTACCTCCTATTAAAACAAGCCGCCTTTGCTTTTAAACATCAGCGGCAAGTCAGAACCCAACTTACAATCAAGGTAATTTATTACACTATATGGTTTTACATTTTTTAGTTTTAGTTGTCAATCCCCGAAAACAGAGCAAAAACCACAGAGCGCGCTACTTTTTCTTTTTCTTCTCTCTGTCCCGGTTTTTCCGCTCTTCGGAAGCGCGGATAAAGTCCGCAAACGTTCCGCCGCTATACGACTCGCGATACGGCCTCGTAACATCCGTAGCACGGTTAAATGCGGCAACTCCGCGTTCCGCACTCCGCTTTCCGCGTTCGGAATCATTTCCGCCTCTGTCTCCGCC
>CAMKAB010000043.1 GCA_946410375.1 uncultured Spirochaetaceae bacterium | reverse complement strand
GAACACAAGGGTGTCCTGTCCTTCTTTGAAGCCTGTTTCGCTGAACTCTCTCACGATGCGGTTGATTATGTTGCAAACCGCTTCCGCCACAGGGTTGTATCCCCTGCCCGAGAGTGAAGAGCCTCTTCTGCCCGAGGCGCGTCCGCGTCCGTTTTTAGCTTTGAAATCTCCTTTTGAAGCGCCCGGATTGTCGGAGCTTTCAGGCGGGTAGTATTTTATATCCACGTCGTATACGCGCGCGTTAATGGTGATTATCGGTGCGCCGCCAAAGAACTTCGAGAAGGTTTTCGTGTTTATCGTGGCTGAGGAAATAATCACTTTTAAATCGCTGCGCTGCTTTAAAATGTCCTTGAGAAGTCCGAGAATAAAGTCTATGTTCAGGCTTCTTTCGTGGGCTTCATCCACCATGATAACGCTGTATTTTGAGAGTAGAGAGTCTGTTTTCAGTTCTTGAAGGAGCATGCCGTCCGTGAGGATTTTTATTCGGGTGGTGGGGTCAGTGGTGTCGTAAAAGCGCATTTTGTAGGCGCAGAAGGCCTCGGAGAGTCCCTGACCTTCAATTTGACGGCTGATATACGAGGAAACATTGAGGGTGGCTATTCTCCTGGGTTGCGTTATGCCGATAATTCCGCGTTCGTCGTAGCCTGCTTCATGGAGAATTATCGGAATTTGGGTTGTTTTTCCGCTACCGGTGGGGCTTTCCACTATGATGACGTTGTTTTTCTCCAGCGAATCCAAAATGAGTTGTTTTGATTTATAAACCGGTAGGCTTTTGAAGTCTGTCATGTTGTTTCCTTGTTTGTTTTTTGTTTTTTCAAAGTTCCGCAGGTCTTTATTTGCGGGTAATTTAGTTCAGGTGTCCGGACTTCCGGCGTCCTTGGATTCATCCGCGTAAAGCGCGGGCGAATTCTGCGACTATCTTGTACGTCACGAAGCGCACTAGTCCTTTAGGTTCATCCGCGTAAAGCGCGGGCGAAGTCCTCGGCGTTTTCGTACGATACCGTTTCTCTCGTTTTGGTATTTTTTATCTGGTATTTTCCGTCTATACAAGAGATTAACACATATTTTATACCGTTTGATTCGGCGTAAGCATACTGCTTCCCCATGGGCTTATCCGCAGAGTAAATATCCGTTTTGACACCTGCATTACGCAAACTCTTTGCAATGGCCTCCGCATGAGAGGAAGTGCTTTCCGTGTCAGCTATCAGAACATCCGCTGTGCCTGTTTCCTTTACAATCGGACTTCCTATCTCTTCCAGCGCTGAAAGAAGCCTGTCCAACCCTATGCACGACCCCACTCCCGGAAGTTTTTCCTTTGTGTAGAGACCTGCGAGGTTGTTGTATCTTCCGCCGGAGCAGATGGAGCCCACGGCCGGATAGTCGCAGAAAGTGGTTTCGTAGACAAGCCCCGTGTAGTAATCAAGACCGCGGGTGATTGAGGTGTCCAAGACAAAGTTGTCCGAAATACCGGTGCTTTCCAGAATTTTGCAAACCGAATCAAGCCTGGAAATGAATTCCGCTCCCGGAAAATCCGCTTCAAGGAGAGAAAGCGTTTCCCTGAAGGAGTTTTTCGGCAATGTGATAAGACGCTGTATCGCTTCGGACTGCTCCTCTGTGATTCCTTCCCCGGCTAAGAGTTCCTTAACTTTTTCTTCCCCGACTTTTCCGAGCTTATCTATGATTCTGAGAACCTCGGCGCTTTTTTCCGAAATGCCGAGTTTATCCAGGAGCGCGTTCAGAATACCTCTGTGGGAGACCGAAACGCGGAAAGAGCCGATGTTCATTTCCGAGAGACAGGTGTGAATCAGAATAAGGATTTCCGCATCGCTTTTTGCGTTGTCCGGACCGATTATATCAAAGTCGCACTGGTAGAATTCTCTGAATCTGCCTTTTTGCGGCTTTTCTCCGCGCCAGACCTTTGCGATATGGTACCGCTTAAACGGAAACGAGAGGGTGTTGTAATTTGCTGCAACGAACCTTGCAAGCGGCACGGTGAGGTCAAAACGAAGCGCAACATCGCGCTCTCCGTTGTCCTTGAAGCGATACATTTGTTTGTCCGTCTCTCCGCCGCCTTTTCCTAAAAGCACTTCGGTGTACTCTATCGCAGGGGTGTCTATCGGCACGAAGCCGAACAGCCTGAATATTTCTTCAACTTTGCTTATGAGGCGTCGTCGCGCTATTTCCTCCCTCGGGAGACTGTCTCTGAATCCTTTCAAAATCTTAGGTTCTATCATATGTGTTCCTGTTTACGGAAAATTCGCCGGATTGTCCGAAGTTGCAGATTCAAGCGTTTGCAGCCGATTTTCCTTGCGTTATAGAAAACGCTTCCGGTCCTCGATTGTTGCAGATTCATGCGCCTTGGGGCGATGATGGCGGGTTTCCCGTTTTTAATGTTGTTTCATAGTTTTAACGTCGTTTATTTTTCATATAACATTTTTTTGCAGTAATACGGCTTAAGGCGCATTTTTATCGCGTCATTGATGCGTGCAGCTTTGTGCGCTTCCGTACTCATCTTATGCGGAATGTTAAATCAAAACATAAAATATACGTTATTGTTGTGTTTTTTTTGTTTATATAATATCATTTTACCGATTTTTTTGAGAGATACAAGGTAGAACAGGCTTTTATTTACAGCGTGTGCCGATGAGTACGTAAAAAATGAAGATACGATACAAGCAGACTGAAAAAGGACTCAAGGAAGTAGCGAAGGTTTATACTGCGGGAGAACACAATATTGACCGGACGAAGGTGGACGAAAAGGCGGTAAGCGTGATTAGAAGGCTTACCGACGGCGGTTTTGAAACGTTTTTGGTGGGCGGTGCGGTGAGAGATTTAATGCTCGGACTTATTCCGAAGGATTTTGATGTCGTAACCGAGGCGTCTCCGCGGCAGGTTCATCAGATTTTCAGAAATTCAAGAATAATCGGCAGAAGGTTCAAGATCGTACATGTTGTATACAAGGATAAGATTATAGAGGTGTCCACCTTCAGAAGCTTGAAAGACCATGAAGACGGAAACGATAACAGGTTCGGAACGATTGAGGAAGATGCGAAGCGCAGGGATTTTTCAATAAACAGTTTTTACTACAATCCTTTGAACGAGGAGCTCCTGGATTTTAACGATGCATATAAAGACTTTAAGCAAAAGAAGATAAGAAGCCTTATTCCGCTTGGCAGGACCTTTATTGAGGACCCCGTGAGGATGATACGGGCTCTTAAAGCGTACGTAATCACCGGATTTTCGTTATCTTTTTTTATGAAAAGCGCAATTAAGCGGTATTCGTCCGAACTGGGAAGAGTGAGCACGTCCAGGCTGACCGAGGAATTGAACAAGATTTTATGCACCGGCCACAGCGGAGAGATTATCAGGGAGCTGTACAGATATAAGCTGCTTGTGTATATTCTCCCTTGCATTTCCTTGCATGCAAAGGAAGTGCGGCTGTATGACACATTGCGGGAATACGATGCTCATGTCCTTGAAGAAAAAGCTAAAGGAGAAAAAAAGAGCGTTCTTGATTTGTATGTTCCGCTTTTTTCTTCGTTTATCGTTTTGCCTGATAAGGATTTGACCTATCAGGAAAAGAAAGCGGATGTGGTGCGGCAGATAAAAATTCTGTTAAGTCCCAACACGCCGAGCAATGCTTCTTTGGAACACTCCGCAATAACTTTTCTGAGCGATAATGATATAAAGCCTGTGAAGCGTAAAAAGAATCGGAACAAAAAGAAAGCCGATGCTGGAGGCGGCGCTTTGAATGCTACCTCAGGCGGGGTCGGAGAAAGGACGAAGAGTGATTGCGAAAAAGGCGGAGCGAGTGAAGCGGACGCGGCTCTTTCGCCTCCCGGTGCAGAGATAGGGAAGATGTCGGGTTTTAACGGGAGTGCCGGATGCGGTTTGGAAAAGACAGGCTCGCAAACGGGAAACATCCGAAAAAAGAAGAAAAAACCTTATTATTACCGAAAACGCGGTTCATATGCCGGAAAGGAAAAGAACGAGGAAGTGTCGTAGAGCGGATCGGATAAAGAACAGGCGTGAAAAGCGGGGGTGAATTTATGGAAAGAGATACATCTTTGAATCTTGCGGAAATTGAACTTCAGGAATGTCCTCTTTGCAGGGGAGACGGCATAATAGAGGAAGAGGAAGGCTGGTGTTTTTATGTTTCTTGTATGGATTGCGGGGCTCATACGGCAGAGACCGCTTACAAAACCGATGATGAAAGGATGGCGGCGGCGGAAAAAGCGGCGCACCTTTGGAATATCGGAAAAGTGGTGAGAATGGACCCAGGCGAGTGATCGTCCGGAGAAAACCGGGTTTTAGGAGGACAAAGCGGCGCTTTGAACGAGGATTTCATTCAGGTTCGGTTATGGCGGTTGCTTCGTCTGATTCTTTGCTTGGATTCGATCATTGCCGTTGCTTCATTCAATCCTTTGCCCGGATTCGGTTATGGCGGTTGCTTTATTTTATTCTTTGCCCGGATTCGATTATGGAGATTGCTTCGTCTAATCCTTTCAGTTGCAAAGAATTATTGTCAATAATGAGAAGCGGGGCGCGATATGTCGCATCTCTGAAATCCACATCTTTTTGGGAAGCGTTTCTTGCGTCAAACGCATCTTTTGAGATTCCGTCTCTCGCCATTGCGCGGCGTAAGCGTTCTTCGTATGTTGCATCCACGTAGATAATATAATCGCACTCGGCATCTAACGTCGCACGGTGCAATAGAGAGCCGTTTATTGCAATAATCTTTCCTTGCTCTTCCGCTTTAAGACGTTCCGTTCTGATGATTTCAAATAAAGCCGGATATAGTATGTTTTCCAATTCTTTGAGTTTCTCCGCGCTTTCAAAAACGGCTTTGCTTATGATTTTCCGTTCCGTAGTGCCGAAAACGGCTTTGAGCGCTTTTTCTTTTTCGGTGTAAAGGGCATGGCATATTTTATCAAGATCCAGAACAACCCATCCGCGTTTTTCCAGTATTTCCGAGACATAGTTTTTTCCGCCGGCGCTTTTTCCCGTGATTCCGATTAACATGGCTGTATTATCGCATATGAGAGGTTTGTTTTCAATTTTTCAGCATACCGATTGAGCGGTACGGTTAAAAAATATAGAATAGCGCATATGTACATAACAACGATTGAGGATTTAAAAAAAAGGCTGAGCCTTACAAAAGATGAAGAGGACTGGACGGAATCCGCCGTGTCCATGCCTGTTAAAATTTCAGAGTATTATCTTCGCCTGATTAATCCTGATGATCCGGCTGACCCTATCAGACGGCAGTGTGTGCCGAGTGCGGTGGAAAATGTTGTTTCGGAACGTTCCGAGGCGGCGGAATCAATGGATCCTCTGAAAGAAGTACATCATTCGCAGGGAGTTCGCTTAATTCACCGGTATGGCAACAGAGCGGCTTTTCTCGCCACGGACTACTGCGCGTCATATTGCAGGCATTGTTTTCGCCGTCGTTTTACGAAGGGGCTTCTCGGACCTGCCGGAGAAGACGAGGTAAGAAGAGCCGCCGAATACCTTGCAGCGCATCTTGAAATAAAAGAAATGCTCCTTACAGGAGGAGATCCTCTTACGATTTCGGATGAGGGATTGTCTCGCATGATAGGTGTTTTTCGTGAAGCGAATCCCGCTCTGATAATCAGAATTTGCACGAGAGTGCCTGTTTTTGAACCGCGTCGCATAACGCCGGCGCTTGTGGATGTTTTTACCCGGTTCAAAACAGCGCCTTTTTTTCTTATGACGCAGTTTAATCACCCGAGAGAGCTTACCGAAGAAGCGGTGAGCGCGGTGAGCCTTTTTGTTGATGCGGGAATTCCCGCGTTTAATCAAAGCGTTTTGCTCAAGGGTGTAAACGATAATGTTGACACGCTGGAAACGCTTTGCAACAAACTTCTTTTTTCCAGAATTAAGCCGTATTATCTGTTTCAAACGGACCTTGTTTACGGAACGGAATCTTTCAGGGTTCCCATTGAAAGGGGTATGGAGATAGAGCGAGAGCTCAGAGAGCGTCTTTCGGGACTTGCGATGCCTTCTTATACGCTTGATTTGCCGGACGGCGGGGGAAAAGTGCCTCTTTGCGGAAATTACATAGATAAAACGGAAGGGGATATTTGCTATCTGCATACCTTGTCCGGTGAAAAAAGGGCGTATCCTGCAAAGTGAATTTTTGAGTATTTCGGTAATTTTTGAGCGATATTTTTATGTATAATTCAAAAAATAATAAAAATAATCCGTAAAAATAAAAAATATATTATTTGTTTGACAAACAGACAGCTCGGTTATAAGATTTTCGTATAAGCTGAAAAGAAAGCTGTAAAAATGACGAAGCACGGAGGAAAGACGGTATTTTGAGGTTGTTTTCCGAGGGTATTGTCAGTAACGTTATTCGGAATAATTCATAAAGCATGTTTGGAGGCATTTAATGTACAATTTAGACGAGTTTATGGCTGAAGTTGAGAGAAAGAACCCGGGGCAACCGGAGTTTATTCAGGCAGCGAGAGAAGTTATTGAGAGCATTATAGATGTTGTGAATAACAATCCTAAATACTTGAAAAATAAGATTTTAGATAGAATTATAGAGCCGGATAAGATTCATGAGTTCAAGGTTGAATGGGAAGATGACAAAGGCGAAATTCAAGTGAACCGCGGCTACAGAGTGCAGTTCAACAGAGCTATCGGACCGTACAAGGGCGGCATACGTTTCGCAAAGAATCTGACTCTCGGAACGTTGAAATTCCTGGGCTTCGAGCAGATTTTCAAGAACAGCCTGACCTCTCTCCCGATGGGCGGCGGAAAAGGCGGTTCGGACTTTGATCCTGTGGGAAAATCAGACAGAGAAGTTATGCGTTTCTGCAAGGCTTTCATGAGCGAGTTCCAGAAGTATATCGGACC
>CAMKAB010000042.1 GCA_946410375.1 uncultured Spirochaetaceae bacterium | reverse complement strand
CCATTTCCAGGCGCTTTAACATGCGTTTTCGGAAAAATCCAACATTCTCTTTCCAGCCGTTTCACCACACGATTTCCGAAATCTCACCATGTCCAACGCATCACTTCAAACCGACAATATTCTTAAGCTCGCTAAAACTATCCACATGATCATATCTCACACCATTAGTGGACACAACATTAAACAATTTCTTTGCGCACTCAATCTTGCCGGCTTCAATCCTATCAAGCTGCATATCGTTCATAGAACCCTTTGTCTCGGCAATAAAGAACACATGCCTCACTTTATCCTTATCAAACGCAATCGCCCAGTCCGGAGCATAGTTACCCACAGGAGTCGGAATCCTGAAAGAACGCGGCAATCTGGCGTAAACCACAACTTCCGAAGCACTATCCAAATCAGTTACGAACTTCCATTCAACATTGCTATCCGTAAATACCAAATCCTGAATACACTTTTTAGCAATAAACGGTTCTTTATCAGGCAGCTTAGGGGAAGTGAAAATACTTGAGTCATATGTTTCGGTCAGCTCATGATACTCAATATGCTCAACAATCTTAGCGGATTTCTGCGCATTGATAATATTGATAACATCGTGAATAAACTTTTCGGGATTGAATCCGAATTGCTCGGTTTCCTTCTCGCTAAGCCTGCTCAGAATAGTTGCAACAGTCCGTCGGGTAAGCTTACACCCCCTTGCAATATCTCCGACCAAGTCGTATTTCACACGGCTTTCCACCGTTCCAGTCAAAGATTTTGAAGATGATGCAGGAGAAGTGAAAGACGCTCCGGTGCGAACTTCTGTTTCATCAATCATCTCTTTCTGCTTGCCGACTTCCAGCGTATAACGCATAGGCGAGATTTTCAAATCATGCTTAATTGCATCAACGGAATTCTTTATAAGTTCATCGCTGCTAAAGCGGCACGTATAAGTGTATTTATGGTTAATTCTCTCCCACAGGTCCCGGAAAATCTCTTTATCAAAGTTCTTGTTCAAAGGATTTCCGTTTTCCCAGGAAGCCTTGTGACCATCTTCTACCATTCCGGAGAAAACAGAAGGATTGTAAACCGCCTGAATGAGCTTTTGAATCTGATCGAACATCTCCGCCCGAGCTTCCACATTATACCTTAAATTATCCGGAAGAGTTTCCCATAAATCCGAATTTCCGGAAAAGCGTTGTAAATTCCCCTGCTCAACATCATCTTTATAAGTCTGAGTAGGTTTATCATCACTATCAATATAATCATTCTTTACTAAATACTGATAAATGATTTTCGCCTGCTTAGAATTCAGTTCAATTTGCTGACCGGAAACTACGATAATCTTTCCCTCAAAGTAACCGATATTCGCCACCTTCGGTCTGGAATCGCCAAGTTCCGCAGAAATGTCTTTTTGCAAGCCTTGAACAAATTCGCGGTAGCTTTCGCTTGCAATCACCGTGAGCGTGTTAATGCCATGCACCGCTTCTCCAAGCGTCTCTTTGTCCTGACGGGTTCCCTCCGCGTTTACGCAAAGACGCATGCCTCGCCCTACTTCCTGGCGGCGGCTGATTTCGCTGTCGGAATGCTTTAGCGTGCAAATCTGGAATACGTTGGGGTTATCCCAGCCCTCACGCAGAGCGGAATGAGAGAATATGAAGCGGATGGGCATATCAAAATCCAAGAGCAAATCTTTTCGCTTAAGAATCAAATCATAAGTGGATATATCCTCATCAGACTCACCGGTTGAATCCGTAAGTTTTCCTTTTTTATCGCGGCTAAAGTAACCCTCGTGGCAGGAACCGATATCGTTTAAGGTCGGAAGCAGGCACTTCCCGTAATAACTATCCGGCAGAATATCTGCAAAATCGTTCATCACAGTGCGGTATTCTTCTTCAAACATCCTGCCGTATTCGCCAAGAGCTTCGTTTCCGTCATCATCGTAAGCGCGATATTTTGCAACCTCATCAATAAAAAAGAGCGAAAGCACCTTTATCCGCAAACCCTGCTCAAAAAATTCTTTCTCTTTTTCAAAATGACTGCGGATTGTCTCGCGTATCTGAACACGGCGAATGTCCTTTTCCGCAACATTTCCCGTCATGTCTCCAATACTGAGAACTGTCGGGTCGGGATTATTGCTGACCGCCTTATTAAAACGAACGCAGTTTTCCTGCGGTAATATTTCCGCCACATAAAGGTCTTTGTATTCCGACAGCCCTTTACTTGCCTCAAAGAGTTTGTCGCCTGCGGAAAGCTTTACCGGAAGCCTCTTTATTCCGCTGTTCTGCCTGACTTCGATTTCAAGCCTTACCGCCGGAGCGGCATGAGGCGAAAGAATAATTGAATCCGCATAGATGTAGGTATTTGTCCCTGCAATGTTTTCAAGTTTAAAACCCTTTACCTCTATTTTCTTTACCAGCCTCTGGTTATAAGCGTCCAAGGCGTCCAGACGGTAAACAAGGTTATGCCGGATCTTATGTGTTGCGGAATAATTGATAACAAAAAGAGGCTTGAACTGTTCCAACGCTTTTTGAGTGGGCGACTTTGCGTCTCCCATTCTTTGCGGCTCATCAAGAATCAGAATCGGGCGGTTGGCGGCAATCACATCAATCGGACGGCGGCTTGCAAACTCATCACGTTTACTATAAATAATGCGTGCGGCTTCATTTCCCTTCCTGCCTTCCACATTCTTATCTTTATTCAGCGAAGTATTGAAAGCCTGCATGTTGATAATCATCGCATTTATATCCGAACTCGCAGAAAACTTGTCAATCATGTTCAAACGCTTTGAATTGTAAATGAAGAAGCGGATTTTCTTTCCGTAATGCTGCATAAAGTGTTCCTGAGTATACTCCAGGCTCTTATAAACACCTTCCCGGATAGCAACAGACGGAACAACAATAATGAACTTGCTCCAGCCGTAAGCCTTATTCAGTTCGTACATTGTCTTAGTATAAACATAGGTCTTCCCCGTACCTGTTTCCATTTCAATATCAAAACTCGGTCGCCCGGCGGAATGTTCTATTTGAGAAGAGCGAACGATAAAATTCGCATCCTGGATTTTATGAATATTGTCCAAAAGCTCGCTCTCATTCAGAATAATGTCTGCGTTTTTGTAGCCTGAATCATCTTCAAAATCCAAAGACGGGGTAGCGGAAGAGGCGCCTTTATCGCGAAGATACCGGACCTTCTCCGCAATCTGCTGCCCCTCAAAGCACTTTACAAGAGACTCTACCGCTTCGGTCTGATATTTTTGTATCTTGAAAGAAAATTTCATTTGTCGTCCTTAATAGTGTCTTCTTCCCTCAGCACTTCTTCAAGTTGTTTTTGCAATTCCTCTTTGTTAGGCAAATAAAGTTGATATTTACTAACAAAGAGATTGTTTTCTATACCTTGTGTTGCGTATTCCATCATGAGCTCATCTTTACGACTGCCTAAGACAATTCCTATCGGAGGATTATCATCTTCTGCGCAAACTTCGTTCTTAAAATAATTCAAGTAAAGATTCATCTGACCTATGTCTTCATGTTGAATTTCTTTGCGTTTTAAATCAATCAACACATAACACTTTAAAATGACGTTATAAAAAACCAAATCCACATAAAAATGCCTTCCGCTTAAACTGACGCGATATTGTCGTCCGATGTACGCAAATCCTTTTCCAAGTTCCAATAAAAACTTACTTAAATTGTTGACGAGAGCATTTTCAAGGTCACTTTCTTTATACATTACCGAATCCGGAAGCCCTACAAATTCAAGTACATAAGGATCCTTTATAATATCTTTCACAGTTTGAATTTCTAAGCCTTCATGAGCAAGCTTTAAAACGCTTTCTTTATCTTTGCTTAAAGCAATACGATGAAAAAGCATGCTGTCCATCTGTCTTTTGAGTTCCCGAACGCTCCAGTTTTCTTTTTCACAGGATTTCATGTAAAAAGATATTTCAAGGGGCTCATCCGATTTTAGGATTTCGATATAATGACTCCAAGATAATTTTGCAGACAGTGTCTGCAAAGTTGGAAAAGTCCGGAATAATTTCCGCATTTTATTTACGTTACTGTGACTGAATCCTTTGCCAAATCTCAATGACAAATCGTATGAAAGTCTTTTTAGCAAACTACTCCCGTATTCAGCCTTTTCATTACCTCTTTGTTCGTATTCAACAATATATTTTCCAATACTCCAATAAGTCCGTACCATTGTCGTGTTTACATTCATCATAACTTTGGAGCGGGCTTCGTATAACAAAACACCGATTGATTCAATGAGAGCTTTATATTCTTTGTTATTCTGAATTTCTTTTTTCATTATATCACTCTCCGGATTGTTTTAGGGCTATAAGTCATGAAAATCTGCTCAAGGTTGGTTGCAACGCTGTCGTTAGCCATGGAAGAGTCGCGGATTACAAAGTAGTTTGGCTTTTCCTTTGCGATTTTGGCAATGGTCGCTTCATCCACGTTTTCGTCAAAACAGGCTACAAGATAGTTTCCTTCCACAAAGAAGACATTTTTGCCGTCAATCCGCCGTGTTTCAATTTTGGAGGAAAGCATAACGCCTAAATCGAGCATAACCTGAAAAAGCAGGTCTTCCGGGGAACGGTCTGTTTTAATATTGCTTTTGAAGAGAACCTTTTGGTCAAAATCGTCCGGACTGTAGTACACGTCTTCCATGTTGCTTGTGTCGCATTTGAGAACGCGGAAGCCGATGTCTAAGCTAGGCACTGTGCCTTCCATATCCCCCCCCCTCATTTGTATAACACTTTCTACTATTTTTCTTCCTGCTCTGCGAATGCGTTCTTTTCCGATTTCGCAGATGTTCTTATAACCGGCTTTGTAGGCTTCGGATTTTTCATCAGTCACTTCTGGCAACTGAACCATAATGAACTTTCGTTTGCCGCCGTCCTCCGCATTGAGCTGCATGACGGCGTGGGCTGTGGTTGCGGAACCGGAGAAGAAGTCGAGAATGAGAGAATCATTACTGGTTGCAATTTCAATCATTCGTTTTATGTATGGTATTGGCTTTGGAGTATCGAAAACAATTTCCGTAATATGAAGCTGTTATGGTCTTATCGCTACCTATTCCCAATTCAACCGAATACTTCAAAACATTCTGATAAAGGCTATTTACGACATCATTGTTCGTTTTTGTACTATCGGAAATTGCCTGACGAACATCCCGCAGTTCTTTTTCCAATCGTAATGATTATAATTCCCTTATATTTTCAAGCATCAAAACTATAGCAGCGTTAACTTGGAAGTCAAAACCGAAGAGCACCGTATCAGCACGTCTGTCCTTTCCCATAACAACCTCCGCGCATTTACATTAAAAAAATGACTTATCTGTTTCCAATAAGACCGGTACCCGCAAACACATTTATCTGCGATAGATTAGACATTATCGCTATCTCCTGTGTTTTCTTCTATTTTCGGCAAGGCTAACAATTCCTGCAGTTTCTTTCGTAAGACTTCCTTATCCGGCAGTTGCAGCTGGTACTGCGCCACCATCATAGGCGAGAGCGTCCGACTCATTGCATACTCCACTATCTCGTCATTTTTAGATGCACACATCAGCAAACCCACACTGGGGTTTTCATCCGGTTTTCTAATCTGTCTGTCAAGCCCCTCCAAATAGAAATCCATTTTGGAAACATATTCAGGTTTGAATTTCCCGACTTTCAATTCCATTGCCACAAGGCAGTGCAGACTGCGATGGAAGAACAGAAGGTCGATTCGATAATCCTCACCGCCAACCTGTATCGGATATTCTTCACCGACAAAAGTAAAATCCTTGCCCAATTCAAGAATGAAATCTCGCATTCCTTTAACCAGCGCCTTACGGAAATCATTTTCGTGAAAGGTATCAGGCAAATTAAGAAATTCCACCACGTACTGATCTAGGAACGGATTTTGCTCTAAGTGCAACGGTTCCGGCAATAGTTTGCTCTTGGAAAGCATATACCGCTCATAATAGCCGCTATCCATCTGACGCTCAAGCTGCCGCTTACTGTATCGCTCCTTAATGGCGAGACGCATATAAAATTCCCGTTCTTCATCGCTTTTGCCGCCGGACATAATAAGCAAATGGTTCGTCCAGCTTAATTGTGTCACCAGCGGAGACACTTTTTCATTCCCGACATATGTCTCGTAAAACTGTTTCATACGATAAAGACCACGGCGATTAAAACCCTTGATACCGGGAAATTGTCGCCGGATGTAATCGGCAAGCGAATCAATATATCCGTCTCCATAGTTTACCTCTTTTGATTTTTCAGATAAAAACTTCCCTACACGCTGATACATAAGTATCAATTCCTCATTAACTTTTCGATAAGCGTTATTGCGGGCTTCTTCTATTATCTGCACTATCTCTGCAAAAGTATTATCAAGTTCGTTCATTAAGGAAACCTCTTTCATGAATCGTGCCGGCAATGCTGACACTTTTTATTTTCGTCCGATACAAATCCACGACGTCGTCCAACTTACAGTCTAGGACTCTGCAAATTTTCTCCATTGATTCCAGCAAAACATAGCTGTTATTTCTCAACCATGTTGAAATATTAGCACCATAGCCAACCTGCCGCTACAAGTCAGCTACCAAATTATATTTTTACAACTTACGCTTAATCAAGCAAAACCACGAATTTCTTGATTAAGAGTACTACTTAATCAGCAAAAATGAAAGATTATAAAAATTTCCCTCCTCTTGAAAAACTTCACCGACGCCCCGCCCCGATGAAAAACCGCCATTCAAGGGAAACAGGATCCATGCGCAAAAATAGCGGATATCGTGATGCAAAATCGCCCATCTCAAACGAAAAACCCCAATGCAATGGAAATAACGAATAAAAACGAAAGATCATCCACTCCGGTGAACTCTACAAGGCAAAATCTTTTGCGTCTTCGTATAAATCCTGCAAAACTTTAATAA
>CAMKAB010000041.1 GCA_946410375.1 uncultured Spirochaetaceae bacterium | reverse complement strand
ATCAGATTATACACATCATCTGCAAATGCCGTAGCGGAGGCTCGGGCAAAATCGGGAATATCACAATCGGAACTGTCAAAAAAAACAGGAATCAACCAATCCGACATATCAAGAATTGAAAAAGGCATCGCAAACCCCTCTGTAAAAACCCTGGAAAGAATCGCCGAAGCATTAAACGGAAAACTGATAATTAAAATAAACGATATTTGAGCTACTCTTGATAGCTACCTTCATTGGTTTTGAAATTCAATCAAATGTTAGGCGGTCGTCATTGTTCGACCGCTCTGATTTTTCATAGCCCGGATCATTATCCACCTCGGCTTCAATCATTTTGTTAATTGTTCCGCCAAGAAGGCTCTTAATGGCATCCCGAATGTCTCGGATTAATCGGATATAATATTCCAATAGCAAATCTCTGATAGTGCCTCTTTTGCCTTCAGTCAAAAGCAAATTAAAAACTTTGCCTCTTTCGTGCCGCTAGATTAGAGATACTCATAGAATCCTGCTTTCAAGCGGACGCGGAGAAAGAAAAACTCCGGGAGAATTCAGAACCTCGCAAAACCGGATTGGTGGTGCATCTATAGTGGATGCTGTTTTTGTTCCACCTGCGGCAGAAAAACTTTCTGACTTATTATCTGATTTTGAAAAGTTTTTGAATAATGACGAAATAAATGTTCCGAATCTCATTAAAATTGCAATTGCCCATTATCAGTTTGAAACTATTCACCCTTTTTTGGATGGCAACGGGAGAATAGGCCGTTTACTTATTACTTTGTTTCTTGTTTCAAAAGGAATTCTGGATAAACCTTTATTATATTATATTTGTCTGCTTTTTTGAGAAAAACAGGTCCCTATATTATGATAAATTAACTATTACTCGTGAAAAAAATGATTTAAACCAATGGATAAAATTTTTTCTGATTGGAATTATTGAAACTTCTGAGGAAGGAACTTTATGAAAAGTTGTAAAACTTCCGGTGTAAAATGTAAAACATCAGGTGCAAGTTGTAAAACTTCCGGGTATTATTTCTGTTTATTTTTTTCCGTATCGTCTGTACAATTAAATAAATAAAGATGCGTGCGAACTTCAAACAACGCGTCGCGAACAAAAGTGAACGTAAAGAGGTAAAGAAATGGGTTTGATTAAAGCTTTAACAGGCAGTATAAATTCAATGCTGGGCGACCAGTGGAAGGAATATTTTTATTCCGATGCGATTCCGAACGACACAATCGCCGTAAAAGGAATCAAAAGGACAAGCGGCAGGAGCAGCAACACGAAAGGGTCGGACAACGTGATTTCAAACGGTTCCGGCATTGCCGTGGCGGACGGCCAGTGCATGCTTATCGTGGATCAGGGAAAAGTTGTGGACATATGCTCCGAACCGGGTCTGTATACCTTTGATAAATCATCGGAACCGTCAATCTTCGCGGGAGGACTCGGAAAAGGCATTTTAAACTCGTTTAAAACAATCGGAAAGAGGTTCACCTACGGCGGAGATGCCGGAAGCGACCAGCGGGTTTACTATTTTAACATAAAAGAGCTCACCGATAATAAATTCGGCACTCAGAATCCCATTCCGTTCAGAGCGGTGGATTCAAAAATCGGACTTGATTTAGATGTTTCCATCCGTTGCGCAGGAATATATTCATACAAAATCTCGGATCCGTTAAAGTTTTACGCAAACGTATGCGGCAATTTCTCGGACACATACAAACGCTCGGAAATAGACGCGCAGCTTAAAGCGGAGTTCATTTCCGCGTTGCAGCCGTCATTCGCAAAAATGTCCGAACTGGAATTGCGCCCGAACCAGATTCCCGCCCATACCGCAGACCTGGAGAACGCCCTGAACAACTCGCTCTCCCAAAAATGGGGAGACAAGAGAGGAATAGAGGTCTCCACCGTGGCGATCATCTCCCTGACACTTCCTGAAGAAGACGCGGAAATGATCAAAAAAGTACAAAAAACCGCGATTCTGCGCGATCCGCTTATGGCTGCGGCAAGCATGACGGAAGCCCACAACACGGCAATGCAAAACGCCGCATCCAATTCAGCCGGCGCAATGACTGGCTTTCTCGGAATGGGAATGGCAATGAACGCAGGAGGAATGGGTCCGAACGGCATTCAGAATCTCTATCAGATGGGCTACGGCGGACAGCCGGGCTATGGCGGAAACGGACGGAATCTCAACGGGCAGCAAGGCTACGGCAATAATCAGCCGGGCTACGGCAGTCAAGCGAGCTATAGCGGAAACAATCAATCTTACGGCAATGCGCAAGGCTATGGCGACCAAAACCGCACCGCTCAGCAGAATTACAATGCAAACAGCCCGAATTCTTCTGAGTCATCCGGAGCGAATAACAACCGCGCAACATGGACCTGTTCCTGCGGAGCGGTGAACACCGGAAAATTCTGCCCCGAGTGCGGATCCAAACGTCCGCCGAGAGAATTCAGGTGTGATAAATGCGGATGGAAACCTTCCGACCCGACAAAAATACCCAAGTTCTGCCCTGAATGCGGAGACAAATTTGATGAAAACGATATCGTGGAGTAATTTATGAGCGATGTTAAACATTACAAGTGCACGAGTTGCGGCGCCCCGATAAACTTTGTTCCGGGAACAGACACTTTGGTGTGCGAGTACTGCGGCGCAAGCGTTCCGGTCAGTGATTTACTAAAAGAAGAGAAAAACGCAAAATCATTTGACTGGACAGCCTATGCTCCGGAAGAACTCACAGCCACCCCGGATAAAGAGTACGTCTGCGCATCCTGCGGAGCCACTCTCCAATCTTTTGACAGCCAGTTCGTAACCTATTGTCCTTACTGCGGAAACAATGTTTCCGCATTGGAGGAAACAAAGGGAGGAATGAGTCCCAACCTCATAATTCCTTTCAACATAAAAAAGGAAGAGGTAAAACCGAAAATCAGGGAATACCTGAAAACAAAAAAACTGCTCCCGAAAAGTTTCTTAAAGGTAGCAATGAATGCCGACGTAAAAGGAGTATACGTGCCTTTCTGGCTCTTTGATTGCGAAGCGGAAGGCGAAATCTCCCTCCACGGAGAAAGATCCGTTTCCGAATCCTTCACAAACGACAAAGGAGAAACGGAAACAAGGGAAAAAACGCTCCATTACAGGCTGGAACGGGAGGGGCATTTTGAATTGAACAAGTTGCCCGTGGATGCCAGCACGCACTTTGATAACAAAGCCATGGACGCCTTAGAGCCTTTTAATTATTCGCAACTCACCGATTTCAGCGATGTGTATTTCACCGGTTACCTTGCGGAAAAATTCAATTCAACCCCGGACGATGAAATGCAGCGCACGAAGCGGAAAATCCAGGAAGGAATCACGGATTTCTTCAGAGAAACCGAAAGAAAATACAGCAACATAAGAATTATTGAGGATAACACCGATGTAAAAATAGACAATATCAAGTACGCTATGCTTCCGGTATACACATTAAACTTCAACTACGGAGACAGCAAAAGGCAGCTTTTCATGAACGGACAGAGCGGAAAGATTATCGGCGATTTACCGGTAAAAAAGGCGAAAGCGTTTACGTGGTTCCTCGGAACCTTTACGGTTGTTCTGGCGATATGCTCGCTGGTCTCGTTCCTGATTTGACGATTGCGAGATTCGAAAGAGCCTTCGTACCGCATTTTCGGGAAATCGAGCACCCGTTCCGGCACGTCGACTCCCGAATCGGCCCGCCGACCATTATAAACACTACCCCTAATCGCGGCTCAAAACCGCAAAAAAAACTAAAAAGAGGCAAATTTATGTTAGAATTTTTTAACGGAAGCAAAGATTATCTCATAGGAAGTCTGGTTATATCACTCGTTGTAAGCCTGATCGTCCTTATCGGACTCATGTCAAAAATGAAAATCAAAAAACAAGCGAAAATCAATCTGAGCTACATGGACCCGGACCGCACCGAAGCCCGCAAAATCAGGGACGTGTTTCTGTATAAGGACTGAGAAGCCACCATTCGGATTCGCCTGAATTAAACTAAGAACACTATATTTTCACTGCAAAACGGGATAAACCATATCATCAATTAAAAATTATCCCGTTTTCCGTGTCATTATCTTTTCAACACCGCTTCTTTCCAGCCCCTAAACTGCGTCAAAATCGCGAAAAAACAACCCGAAAAATTACCTTGCATACGAAAAGCGCTAAACTCTTAGCCTCCGCAGTCTTTATCTCCGCGAAATAAAAAGGCTGAAAATCAAACTATCACCGTACTGAGATTTTGCATTTCTATTGCCTGTCTATACTGTTTTTCCAAATCTTCATAACTTAAAAAAAGCACTCTTTTTTCTTTTTTCAGTTTACCGAAAGAAGAATAATCAAGTTTTTTATTGTATTCTTCTCGTCTTTTTTCATCGGAAACAATAAACATCCTTGCATAAAAATCCTGCAAATCATAAAACTTCATCAAAGAATTTTGAATATCCGTGGAATGCTCAACTTCAAAAAAAGAATCGGGCATATTTCTATCGTTAAACCAAATAACATCTATCGTTGAACTGCGGGAAACGAAATGATCATACGAATACTTCGGAATTACCTTTAAACTTCTCAAATCCCCGAGTTTTTCATGCAAAAACATTTTATTCTTATCCTGATTAGGAACAAAAGTACCGAAATTCTTTATATTTCCGATAGAAACCAGCAACCCCTGATAGTATGAATGATTAAACTCAATTACCTCTCGTGAATCCTTGTTATGTTCTGTCTCAACAACAATTCCTTTTTGTTCAAGTTCTTTCTTAAAAGACTTCAAAGCCCATAATCCCGGCTTGATCTTATAAATGGCGTTATTTTCCTGAACAATTCTTCTGATTGAGGCAAACGGAGTTTTCGTTTTCCAGTCGCAATCTTTTATTTTAAAAACTTCCTGATTCAGCTTTCCTAGAGTTGCAACCCCTCCGAGTCTCTCCAAAGTCAGAATCACCGCCTCATACTGTTTCATATTACGCACCATTCATCACAATCAAGACCCGTCACGGAAGGCTCTATAGGCAAAATCTTACGCTTCCCGCATCTCAAAGTTCCACTGTAAAATACCCCAAAAGACAGAGGTGCCTTGTTTCGTTGGGAATATCAAACATCAAATTCACCTGAGCGCCAACCCCTATGTGATTGTTCAGCCTGCCCCTGCCGCCGCCTTGAAGAACGATGCCCCAAGTCTGTCCGAAATCAGTCAGGCTGTCAAAATCCTCAAAAATGAAACCCGCCCCGATTCCGCCATATATCTCAAAAGACTTCGCAATCGGACACTTTGCAATAAAACTCCCCGTAAATCCGATTTTCAGCTCGTGCTTTTTATTCTCGCTATGTATAATGCTTGTTCCGGCATACACATACCCCTCGGCCCTGAATCCTAAAGAAAAACGATTTATTCCAATCGGCGTAATCGTTCCTCCGACCATACCGCCGACACCCTTTGCGCTGTCGTCGTTCAAAGGAATATACAGCATTCCGCCTACATCAAATGTAAGAACAGACGGCCCATGCCTTGTAACCTTAACTTTTCTTTGCGAAGCCGCACCCGGAGATTCGGAACTTCCCTCATCGTCCTTCCCCGAATCCTCGTGAGCGTTCCTTTCCGATGCCTCAGCCGCCCCGGAAACGCTTTTCTCCGATGCCGCAGCCGCCTTGGAAGGTAGCGCACCCTGACTTGCCCCATCGACTTCTCCAGAAGACTCGGAAGCGAATACCAGCACGGCAATGAGGAAAAAAAGGACGGACAAAAGGCATTTCTTCATTATTTTTCCCAAAGCTTCAACGGATACACTCCGGCATTCGTCTTATCTTTCAGATTCTGATTTACCAAAGCCTTGTCTTCTTTATACGTAACGCCGAACCACGACTCATTAGTGGAGAAAACCTTAACGCTTCCCGCACCGGTATGCACAGCCTCGCCCACGCAGGACGGAAGTAAGCACTCCTTCTTTAACTCGCACACGTTCTCGGACAAAAACCTCTCAAAATATCCCTGCAAATAATCAAAAAACAAAGGCGTGAACCCGAAAAGATTCATAGACACGTATTCTTCTCCGGTGAGGTAAACATCCCCGTCTTCAAGATGAGACACAATTCTGTCTCCCTGATACTCGATCCTGGTATTTTCAACAATCTCGGATAAGAAACCTTCGTCATTCACCTTGCAAACCCCTCGGGAAACGCTCCCCGAAAGGCTCATCGTGTTTTTAAGCTTATAACCCACCATAGCGTATGCGTTACTGTCGCATCTCAAGCCGCTCAGATAGTCCCCGAGCACTTTGTAAGCACCCCTGCCGTAGTAATCATCTGCGTTGATAACGGCAAACGGCTCCTTAATCGCATCTTTCGCACACAGAACGGCATGCACAGTTCCCCAGGGCTTTGTCCGCCCCGTACCCTGCACAAGCGCATACTCCTCAGCCGAAAGAAGACTGCTCTGAGTTTGGAACACGTATTCGGCATCGATATTACGAGAAACCCTGTCAAAAAGACGCTCTCTGAAATCCTTCTCAATATCGGGTCTGATAATATACACAACCTTTCCGAAACCGCTCATCGCAGCATCATAA
Source organism: uncultured Spirochaetaceae bacterium (assembly GCA_946410375.1). Taxonomy (GTDB): domain Bacteria; phylum Spirochaetota; class Spirochaetia; order Sphaerochaetales; family Sphaerochaetaceae; genus CAMKAB01. The sequence continues at coordinate 437 of CAMKAB010000041.1, read as the reverse complement.
GTACTGTAATCCAGGAGCGTTTCTCCGTGAACACCCAAAGAATCAATCTGCTTCACTCCGCCGTATCTTGAACCGAGTCCTGCAGCCATAACAAGCAATGTAGGTTTCATACGCTCTCCTTTCCAAAATCCCGCGAAAAACGACATCAAAATCCGGAAAAATTCTCAAAATCGAAAAACAGCCGAAAATCCCCGTTCAAAATCTGAAAATCTCCGTTTTCAAACCGCCTGATAATTATCTCGCCCTCGCATCCGGCTTTACCTCTGAACCTGCCGGGAATTGAACCCGGACCGCCTCCTCCGGAGGGAGGTGCTCTATCCGTTAAGCTACAGGTCCGTTCCGGGACAGTTCCGCCTAAACGCGCAACATCTTTATAAAACGCTGCGTACAATCAAGCGGGACATTCCCGACGACAATGTTTTAGTATTTTTAAATTA
>CAMKAB010000040.1 GCA_946410375.1 uncultured Spirochaetaceae bacterium | reverse complement strand
CGTTAATAACACGGTAAGCAAAATCTTCTTCATACAAACCTCCATAACCAGAAGTCCGGGAACGCTTTCATTATTTCATACACAAAATTCACATTCAAACGTTCCCCGTGTATCATTATACCTGTGTATTCGAACTAAAACAATTTTTTTAATTTGTTTATTTGTGAAGAGCTGACTTCCTCCCACGGAAGAAGCGCGTCGGTCCTTCCGAAGTGTCCGTAAGACGAAAGAGCTTTGTAAATCGGCCTTTTCAAACCAAGGCTATTAATGATTGACGCAGGACTTAAATCAAACTCCGAAACAACCCAATCTCGCAATTCACAGTCGGAAAGCTTTCCCGTACCGAAAGTTTCCACAAACACGGACACCGGTTTTTCTATCCCTATCGCATAAGCGAGCTGAATCTCACACCTCGAAGCCGCGCCCGAAGATACAATCGTTTTAGCGATTTTACGAGCCATATACGCAGCGCTTCTATCCACTTTACTCGGATCTTTTCCGGAAAAAGCCCCGCCTCCGTGTCTTGAAGCGCCTCCGTACGTATCCACAATGATTTTCCTTCCGGTAAGCCCGGAATCCGCATCAGGACCGCCCAAAACGAACCTTCCCGACGGGTTTATCAAGAACGCGCAATCGGAATAATCCAGGTTAAACCCGTTCAGAACAGGGAAAATCAGATCTTTTTTTAGAATTTCCGCTATTTTTTCCTGCGTGATGTCCTCGGTATGCTGCGTACTTACAATCACGCAACTCACTCCCGCAACCTTTCCGTCCTCGTATTTCAAGGTAACCTGCGTTTTCCCGTCCGGCAGGATCCACGGATATTTTCCGCTCTTTCTCAAACCGGCAAGGTCTTTCGCAAGAGTTGTCGCACACACGTAACTCAAAGGCATGAGACTTTCCGTTTCATTTACGGCATAACCGAACATTATGCCCTGATCGCCCGCGCCCAAAGCCCCGTCGTCTTTAGTAACGGCTCCGCTGATATCGGGGGACTGACTGTGAATATAGCAGCGGATTTCCGCATTTTTCGCATATTCGTCATACCCGATTTCTCTGAGAGCCTCTCTCGCCACATCTTCATAGTTTATACGAGCCTCGGATGTAACTTCTCCCATCAATGTGATAAGTCCCGGTGTTGCCGTGCACTCGCATGCGCATCTGGAAGACGGATCCTGAGAGAGCAACGCATCAAGAACCGAATCCGAAATTCTATCACAAACCTTATCGGGATGTCCCTCTGTTACCGATTCGGAACTGAAATAAGAAAACATATACACACCTCCCGTTCTCTTGTACCGAAGAACCGAAAAACCCGATTCACCATAATAAACGAGTCGGATTTCGGCTTTCCCTCTTCTGTTAAAGGAGATGTCATAAGCGGAAAAGTCCGGACATGTTGCGAAATATCCGCTCCGAACACGGAAAACAAAAAACCGCAAATAGCACGCGTCCGCGAATCCGCACCGCAAATGAAACTCCTTTTAGCAACTTTTTTTACGACGCTGCAATTTGGTTTTAAATCACGTCGGTATTTAATCTATGTTTCAGTATATTTTTATTAAGTTTTTAGTCAACAGCGAAGAGATCAGTTCAATAGCCCCCCGCATGGCAAGGCATAACAACGCAGTCCCGGTCCAGCTTCGACATCGGCACACTGTTTCAGGGACGGCAAATCACGAGACTGAATTTCCCCCCGCTATCACCTGCTATTTCAAATAGCCGAGAGCTTCTTCCAGCGTCATTTCCTTACAAGATGCCTCATCATGCTGATACTTTGCGGCAATTCTGATGTTATCAGTACCGTATTTAAGATAAAAACCGTACCTCCCGCTTGTAATGAAAAGAGGTTTCCCTTCAACTTCACCGAAGTCCTTAATGACTGAAGAAGCCCGGCTTTTCACCTCTCCGCTCTTTTTTTCCGAAGCCTTTTTTGCGGACGCCGTTTTCCGAACACTTCCCCGTGCGGAAGAGTTCGCCGAACTCACCGATTCGCCTATGGCATCAAAAGATGCCGACTCTTCGTTTTTTTCCGTCTCTGTCAGCGCTTTTTTTGCCGAAGCAGTTCTTTTTGCACTTCCGGCAGACTTTTTCGAAGCGCCTTTAGCCGTTTTTTTCTCTTCGGAGAAAACCGCCCGAGCCTCCTCTTCCGACATATTCAAAAGCTCCTCGCAAGTCTTTACGTGTCTGAAATCATCTCCGCATTGCAAATATGCTCCGTACCTTCCGTATCCCGCCTTGATGTCTTCACCCGTTTCCGTTTTACCTACGACGAACGGCAAACTGAAAAGCCGTTCTATATCATTCAAGGGAACCTCGCGACCTTTGTACTCCGCCGGCACCTTGAATCTCTTCACTTCGTCTTTTTGCGAAATATCACCCAGCTGCCAGTAATCCCCGTATCGCCCCGTGCAATAGAGAATATTCCGCCCGGTAGAAGACACTCCGAGCAATTTCGGCGAAGAAGAGCCGGAAGAAGCCGAGTTTTTCAAATTCTCAATAATCTCATCCGTAACGGAAGAAGGAGTAAGAGACTCGGGAACAGAAACGAATTTCCCTTCGTTGTTCTGCACATACGGTCCGTAAGGGCCGAGCATGATATAATTTTCCTCTTTCAGTCCCGGAATCACAAGACGCTTCGCCTTTTTGGAATCAATCAGATCCTTCACCTCTTTTATCTGCTCTTCCAGGCCCTGGTTATTACCCGAACCTTTGTAGAAACTCTCCAGATATTTTTCCTCTTCCAGCTCGCCGTTGGAAATCTTATCCAGGTCCTCTTCCATCTGACTTGTAAAATCGTAGTCTATGCGGTTATTGAAATAATTCTCCAGCAAATCCACGACGCCGAACGCCGTAAAAGTCGGAACAAGAGCGCTCCCCTCGCGTACCACGTATTTTTTTTCCAGAATCCTGTCAATTATCGCCGCATACGTGGAGGGTCTTCCGATTCCTCTTTTTTCAAGTTCCTGCACAAGAGACGCTTCTGTAAACCGCGCAGGAGCCTTTGTTTCGTGATGCTTAGACTGTATGTCGAGAACATTCACCGTTTCTCCCGATTCCAAACGAGGTAAAATCACCTCTTTTGAGGAGTCGCCGCCCTCCCTCAGAGCATCTTCCGAGCCGCTTTGAGCATCATCTTCGCGTTCATCCTGAGAAGCGGAGTTTTCCGCATATAGGCGCAAAAAACCCGCAAAATCTATTCTTGTTCCCGAGGCGACGAGCGTTGCGTTCACGGCATCTCCGCCGCCCTTTCCCGGATTCTTTCCCGAAAGAACCACCGTTGTCGTGAATTTAACGGCGTCTTTCATCTGAGTGGCGAGAGTACGGTTATATATAAGAGTATAGAGCGCCAAATCTTTCCCGCTCAATCCAGTCTCTTCCGGACGCCTGAACACCTCGCCAGCCGGACGAATAGCCTCGTGAGCTTCCTGAGCGTTCACCGTTTTGGTCTGATAGTGCCTGTCCGAAGCGGAAACATACTCCCTTCCGCAAAGCTCCTCCGCCGCCCGCTTCGCAGCCTGAATGCCTTCGGCGCTTAAAGCGGTACTGTCCGTACGCATATAGGTAATCAAACCGTTCTCATACAGGTTCTGAGAGATTCTCATAACATCTTTTGCGGAGAGATGAAGACGTCTGTTTCCGTCCTGTTGCAATGTGCTCGTGGTAAACGGAGGCTGCGGGCGCTGTATCACCTTTTTCTCCTTTATCTCCTCAACGGTGTACACGCAGCCCTGTAATTTTTCCACCACATTCGCCGCGATTTCTTCGGTTAATAAAAGCGTCTTTGACGACCCGGTATACTTTCCGGTTTCCGAATCAAAATCCCTTCCGGTGGCGATTTTCTGTCCGTTAAACGTGTCCAGTCTGCCCTTGAAATGCTTATCAAAACTTACTTCAACATCGTAGTAACTGCCCTTTTTGTAAACCAAACGGACCTTCTCTCTGTCCACAATAAGCCTGAGTCCCGGACTTTGAACGCGCCCGGCGGATAAATTCTTGTTTGAAAGCTTGCTCCAAAGAACGGGACTGATTTTGTAGCCGTACAGGCGATCCAACACCCTGCGCGCTTCCTGAGCATGAACAAGGTTCATATCCAGGTCCCTGCCGTTTTTAAACGCTTCAAGAATCGCTTTCTTCGTTATTTCGTGGAACACCATTCTCCGATACGGCACTTTCGGTTTCAGAACTTCCAGAAGATGCCAGCTTATGCTCTCTCCCTCGCGGTCCTCATCGGTAGCGAGTATCAGTTCATCCGCCTTTTTCAGTTCTGTTTTAAGGGTTGAGATAACCTTGCTTTTTGAAGCATCCTCAATATATTCCGGCTTATATCCGTTCTTTATATCTATGCAAAGAGAATCTTTGGGGAGCGTGCGTATATGACCGTTGCTTGCAATAATGGTGCAATCGGGTCCCAAAAACCTCGTGATTGTCCTCGCCTTTGTAGGAGACTCCACTATTATCAATTTCCTATCATTATTCTTCACGGTATCCGTACCCATACATAGCTCCTGAAATGCCTCACTTACAGCTAACAACCGGCAGCTTATAACCTATAACCGCCAACTTACAACATGAAGCAGTTTTGCGGATTCCACCCCCGGGGAAAGCTTTTGAAATTTTAAAAATGCGTACCGAATGCTTTGTACCACACGTTTTATTCCGAGGCGGTTCCGCGTAAATAAAATTGTATATTGCTCATTCGCTTAACTGTCAAGAGGTCCTGTCGCACAGTCGGGCAGCGAAAACTCCGAATCGAAGCTCACCTTAAAACAGAACTACCCCCTCGTACAAATCCCCCTGATACACGTTTCTCCTTTCCATTTCATCATTCAGCATCTTTAAAAACGTATTTTTATCGGGAAAATTCCGAGGACTCGCCAGGCGATGGGGAGGCGTTTCGCAAATCAACCGTTCAATAACAACATCGGACGGAATACGACGCAACACGTAAATCGCCTTTTCAATATGTTCCTCCGCATTCGGAGCGCGAACGGAACCTTCCTTAAACATATCGTACAGGGGGGTTCCCGCAGTGATATTCAGATTGTGTATTTTAAGCGCATCGGTATGCACGCGGTTCAAAAGAGCTATCGTCTTATCCACGCTCTCCCGCTTCTCTCCCGGAAGACCCAAAATAATATGGGTGCAAAGTTCAAATCCGAACCGCTTTACAAGACGCGCAGCCTTCTCAAAGCACTCCGCATCGTGTCCGCGTCTGATGAAGCGCAAAATTTCATCATCAGCGGTTTGAAGCCCCAACTCAAGAATCACATCGGGAACAAAAGCTTTAAAACGTTTTAAAAGAGATAGTTTTTCTTCATCTATGCAATCGGGACGAGTGGAAATAATAAGAGCATCCCACGCATGCCCCTCCAAAGAGGCTTCGTACATCGTCTCCAGCTCGTCCGCCTGAGCATACGTACCGGAAAAAGCCTGAAAATAAAGCGCGAAATGTTCCGCCTTGTATCGTCTTTTTAAAAATTCCAGACCCCGCTCAATCTGAGCCCTGACGCTTCGGATTCTATCGTCAAGAGTGCCCTCGCAAAAACACGAAGGCGCCTTATTATCTCCGACAAAATCGTCAATTTTCTCCTCAAAAGCGGACTTTTTATTAAACATGCTCTCTTTTACCCGGATGTACGCCGAAGAAGCGCCCTGGCTGTCGCAATAAATGCAACCTCCCCTCCTATCCGCCGGGTTCCTGTTCGGACACGAGAATCCTCCGTCCACTCCGACTCTGTAAATCCTGTATCCATAGCGTCTTAATAAATAATCAGAATAAGAAAGATACCGTTTCGTCTCCATACCGGACCCCGCCGCAAACGTTCAATCCGAATTTTCAGACAACATCCCCGTCTTACTGAATATTCTTACAGAATATTGAAGAACACGGCAAGCTGCAAATGGTTGTTAAAACCGATACCGAACTGAAAATCTCCGATCTGGGATTTATGTCCGATCGCAACAGAACCTCCCAAATCCCACTCAGGGTCATCAAAGCACGAATAGAACGGAGCCATATTGTCTGCGAACTTGTTAGCTCTAAAGAAAGAGGAATTCGTCCCTTTCTCAAGCGAATAATAGGAAGATGCGCTTCTTATTCCTCCCCTGCAGGTAAACCGTAAGTACAACTCAAGTTTGGACAGCTTCACAGGCATCGTATAGCTCACGCCCGCCATAATGAAATCGCTGTAATACGCATCGGTGCCGTAGCCCGGAACCCCCTTCGGACCGCCGTACGCATAGTAGCTTGTTCTCAGCTGAACAGGCTCTCTGCTCGTGGCTCCCTTAACATCAAAAGTGAAACTGTGCTTTTCATCCTTTACGAAAACCTCATCGCTCACACCCAGGGCGAATTTATAGGTGAATTTTTCTTTCAGTATGCCGAATGTTCCGTGAAGATCAAAACGCAATCCGTCCGAACCGGAAATTTTAGCATCTAAAATATCGTTAGCAACTTCTGATATTTCTAAACGAGGAAAGAAATAATTGTGAGATACCGCCGCTTCGTACCCGTCTTCGGCAAGCAGAGGTGTCTTCGTATGCAAATAATCCGCAAGAATCCTGAAATTCGCATTAACGATTCTTTCATCGGTAATTTTCAAGCCGAGACCGCCGCCCAGCTTCGCCTCTATTTTGTTAAACGACACAAAACTGTCTCTATCCGTTACATACGTTTGCGTGCCGAAATTCAAATCGGTTAAAGCGTCCAGATATACGCCGAATCTCGTACCCTCGTGTATTTGAAACAAAATCTCAGGCTTAAAGGAGACAACCCTTCCTACGCTGATTTTGAAATTCATATCATGCCCGGTGCCTTTGAAATGCCTCAAAAAGAGGTTCACATCAAAAGTCGGATTAAACACGAACTTATCCGAGTCGTCTTCATCCAGATCCACATAGAAACTCATCGGATTATGCAACGCAATGGAAAAACGGCTCTGAGAATACGCCTTCTGTTCCCGCGTTTTTTGCGTGGATTCCTGCTTCTTCAAAGAGGCGTTTCCTTTTTTAAAGACAGTGAAATACGCACCGACTCTGTCGGCATCCTTATATTGTTTCTGCTCCTCGGTGAACACGGAAGCGATCTTTTCCAATTCGCTCCGCCGCGCGTTCACTTCCTCGTAGCCCTTTTCCAGAATCTCATCGACCTTGTCAAAGCTCATCGTGCCGTAGCCGCGCATATCGGGTGTGAGAAC